>JAPKCP010000147.1 GCA_028822885.1 Yoonia sp.
GCTGTCCAGATCAAACGAGAACAGTTTCGCATTATCATTGCTGTGACGGCTTTCGCCAAGGCGGGCGCCGATAATTGTAGCGGCAACCGATGCATGGTCCAACACCCAGCGGCTAGCAACATTTGATATTGAAACGTCATGTTTGCGCGCAATCTCAGCGGCAGCGCGCAAAATGCCCTGAAACACATCCCAGCCACCGATGGCTTCGATGAACCGGCGATATTTGCGCTTTGACATGTCTTCTATGGACACTGGATCGGGCGCACCTAGCCACCGTTCAGACAAGAAACCACCGCAGAGCGTACCATATGCAAACAGCCGTACGCCTGTGTCTTTGCACAGTGCCGACAGTTCCCCCGCCGCCCGCCGATCAACCAGCGAAAATGATACTTGATTGGACACAATAGGAATACCATCAGCCAGCGCCACCCGCAGGTGTGCGGCATCGAAATTGGTCACACCAAGTTCGCCGATCAGCCCTTCGCTGCGCAGTTTTGCTAACTCGTGCAATGCATCGAGCCAGGCAGGATGCTGAAAGCTCCACCAGTGAAACTGCAGAAGGTCCACTTTTTGAGCCCCCAGCCGATCTAGCCGGTCCAGCACCCCGGCGCGCACCACTTCAGCCGTCATCGGACCGGGGGGTGGGCACCATTTGGTAAAGGCTATCGGCGGGTTTGCGTCATAGCGTGCCAGCAACCGCCCAGTGATAACTTCGGCGCTACCGTAGTGATCAGCCATATCGAATGTATCAAAGCCAGCCTGGACATAAGCGGCCAGATGATCCGCGCCAATTTCTGGATCTATTACTTTGCCGTTCTTTTCGATATCAGCAACTTGCCACAAGCCAACGAGCGTACGCGAGATGTTCAGGCTCGCCAAATTGATACGGGCATTGCGGTTTGCCGTGTCTGTCATGTGTCTAATCCATTTTCAAAGTCTGCGTTAAGCAGGCTAAAGCTGCGTTCAATATCGGCAGTTAGCGCAAGGTGCGCAGGTCTGCGGGCCCGCGCTTTCAGCGCCGCCAAGATTTCATGGTGATATTTGTGGTGCTCAATTGTTTCTATCGCGCGTTTGCGCATGATCAGATTCAGATATGCGCCGTATTGCATCCAAAGAGCTTCGATCATCGGTAGCAGAACCTCAGAACCGCCGATTCGATATAATTCGAAATGAAAGCGGTAATTTGCATTTAGATCGGGCGCGCTGCCTGCTGATCGCAAACAAGATTCTAATGAATCTATCGCCTCATCGTCTACCCGGTCCAATGCCTGATCCAGCGCCAAAGTTTCCAACGCCAGTCTTGCGCATTTCAGGTCATGCATCCGCCGGGCATCAAATATTGGCACCATTAACGTACGGCTGGGCGTGTCGACTAATGCACCTTCTGCGACGAGGCGGCGCACAGCCTCGCGCACCGGGGTCATCGAAACGGCCAATTGTCCCGCCAAATCGCGTAACGACACCACATCACCGGGCGCAAATGCACCGACGGTAAAGGCCTGCTTCAGTGTTTCATACACCGTCTCTCGTAATTTCGACTGATCAATGGGTGCAAACTGAATGTGTGACATTGCGTTGGCTTTCCTTGGGGGTGAGCACTTGACACTTATACCATCTCCTCACCATGATCAAATATCACAGATAACAAATAGGCCACCGATGAATACTGAAAATGGCTTCTGGTTATACGATCTGCGCATTGAAACGGTTCTCGATGGCCGTACGGCCGTATGCCGCCACATCGACGGTGAGGCGTTTCGTATGCAGGGCGAGACCCTCATTTTTGATGCCGACCAACGCGTGTCTGTTTATGCACTTGCCGCGCTTCTGCCCTTGTTGCCCGCCAAACAGCGTATGACCGACGCACACGACTGGATGTCGACAGATGCAGAGGTCGCCTGCCCAGATCCACACTGCGGTGGACGATTTCGGATTACACGTGAGGGAAAACGGTTCTTTAGCCATAGCGCTACGACTGGCCTGCCTGAGCAACGCGCAACACCCTATTGGCAAAGTGAGAACACGAAATGAGTGTTGCAACAACATCCTTGCGCGCTGGCCATGTGATTTCCCGCGTTATCCGAGGTGGTTGGCAACTGGCGGGTGATCATGGGGCGGTGGACCGCGCCGAGGCTGTTCGCGATATGGAGGCGTTTGTTGATGCTGGGATCACGACCTTTGATTGCGCCGATATCTATGTAGGTGTCGAGGAAATGATCGGAGATTTCATTGGTGATCTGCGGCGCAGGCGCGGGCGCGCGGTGGCTGACAAAGTTGTCGTGCACACCAAACTTGTACCCGATTTAACCCGACTTGAGACTCTTCGGGCCGAAGAGGTTGAGGCGATCATTGACCGCTCTTTACAGCGGTTGCAGGTGGATCGACTGGATTTGGTGCAGTTCTATTGGTGGGATGTGGCCCGAGGTGATTATCTGGCCGCTGCGCAGGTGCTGAAAGACTGCCAGAAAAAGGGCAAGATCGGAAACATTGGTGTCACAAACTGGGATGTGGCCGAGACGCAGGCGTTGGTTGAGGCGGGCATCGATCTGGTCTCGACGCAGATCCAGTATTCAGTTTTGGATCGTCGGCCCGCTGGAGCGTTCACACAATGGGCTGCCGCCAGCGACTTGCAGCTCTTGTGCTATGGTACGCTGGCCGGGGGCTTCCTGACTGAAAAGTGGCTGGGCGCCGCTGATCCGGGCTTTGCGTTCGAAAACAGATCGCTCGTCAAATACCGTCTGATCATTGATGAATTCGGCCCTTGGGTCTTGTTTCAAGAACTATTGCAGGCGTTAAGCGATGTCGGCGCGCGCCACGGTGTGTCTCTTTCAGCAGTGGCCAGCGCTTGGGTGCTTGATCAGCCGCAGGTAGCTGCCGCCATTGTTGGTGCGCGTTATGCCCGCCATTTGCCATTGACACTGCAGGTGTTTGAGATTGCGCTGGATGATGCGGATCGTGCAACAATCGATGTGGTGCTGGCCAAATCCACCGGGCCGAACGGTGCGGTCTTCGGGCTAGAGCGTGATCGAAATGGGCGCCACGGACAGATCATGAAATACAACCTGAACGCAAAGCCTGACGATACTATTTTGGGCGCGTCCAGTGGGTGAAATTCTGCTGGAAACAAAGGCGCTCAGCCATAGTTTTGGCCAGATGCGTGCTGTCGACGGTGTTGATCTGTCGGTGCGGCAGGGTACGATCACCGGCTTGATCGGGCCAAATGGGGCTGGAAAATCGACCCTTTTCAACCTGCTGACTGGGGCATTGATGCCAACATCGGGGCAAATCATGCTACGCGGCAAAGATGTGACTGCCACGCCGCCCGACGCGCGTTTCGTAAAAGGGCTGGGTCGCACGTTTCAGATTCCCCGCCCGTTCGCGCGCATGTCAGTGTTGGAGAACATCATGGTCGCGCCAACGGCTCAAGTAGGCGAAGGGATCATCGGCACGTTTTTGCGTCGGGCTACTGTAGCCGCTCAGGAGCGCGCCATTCGTGAGCGTGCGATGGAGGTGCTTGATTTTGTCACGCTCGCTCATCTTGCCGACTACCCCGCGGGTAAAATATCAGGCGGGCAGATGAAGTTGCTGGAGCTTGCCCGCGTGCTGATGGGCGACCCCGAAATTATTTTGTTGGACGAACCCGCTGCTGGCGTGAACCCAACGCTGACCCATATCCTGATCGAGAAAATCGAAGCGTTAAATCGGCAAGGCAAGACATTTGTCATCATCGAACACAACATGGATTTCATCATGCGTCACTGCGATCCGGTCGTAGCACTTACGGAAGGTCGTATCGTTTTTGAAGGAACAGCGAACGATGCTCAGGCCAACCCCGCCCTGCGCGAAGCCTATCTTGGGGCGATGGCCGGTGCCTGAGTTTGTGCTCAGCGCTCGAAACCTACAGGCAGGGTATGTGCCTGATCTGCCTATTCTACGCGATGTATGTGTGGATGTGGCCAAAGCACGTGTAACGGCAATTATCGGACCAAACGGGGCTGGTAAGTCGACCCTGATAAAGGCGATCGCGGGGCTTGTTCCGGTGTCATCGGGCCAGATCACACACGAGGGGCGTGATATCACCAACATCCGTCCCGACCGCATGGCAGGTGAAGGAATTGCATATGTGCCGCAGAACGATAACATTTTCCGCTCCTTAACAATTCGAGAAAACTTGGATTTAGCGCTTCGCCGGGCCGGAGCCCGCGCCGACGAAATCCGTGAAGACCTGTTCGCCCGTTTTCCGCCTTTGGCCAAGAAACAGCGCGACAAGGCAGGATCACTTTCAGGCGGACAGCGGCAATTCTTGGCTCTCGCGAACGCCCTCGCGGTTGAGCCACGCCTAATTTTGATGGATGAACCTTCGGCGGGCCTTGCCCCAAAGGCCACCGAAGAGGTGCTGGAAATGGCCCGTCACCTTACCACGCAGGGGGTCACAATACTGCTGGTTGAGCAAAATGTTACTCAGGCCCTGCGTCTTTCAGATCATTGCTATATCCTTGCTGAAGGGCGAAACCAGATTGATGGCAAGGCGGCCGACCTTTTAGGCGACAAGGTGGTTGCCGAAATCTATCTCGGTGGCAAACGGCTGGGGGCAGGGGCATGATTCAGCATCTGGTAGACGGGGTGCTCGTGGGCTCGATCTATGCACTTGGCGCCATTGGTCTGACCATGGTCATGCATATGCTGCGCTTTGCCAATTTCAGCCATGCCGAGTTATTATCGGTTGGCGCTTATATCGCACTGGTATTTGACAGACTGTTCACGTCGCTTGTGCCGGTGCTGGCCACCAAAATTGGGCCGCTGTCTATGACCGTGGCGCTTTCGCTGGCGATGTTGGTGTCGATGGCCTTGACGGCGGCCAGCGCTGTGGTGATCGATCGGCTGGTGTTTCGCCGGATACGGCAGAGGGGCGACATGCTGTCGATGGTGTTTGCGTCGTTTGGGGTGGCGCTCATCTTGCGCAATGTCATTGGTTTGATCTTTGGACTTGGCACGACATTATACAGTAAGGACATTGCTTTCGCGGTGATCATCAGCGTTGATCCGCTGATTTTGGTGCGGCCCGATCAGATCGCCGTACTGGGCGTCGCGCTGGTGCTGATGTTGGCGCTGCATTTTGTGTTGTCGCGCACTATCTTTGGCTATGCATTACGGGCAGTGGCCGAGAATGCGTCACTGGCGCAGGTGAATGGTATCAATCTGGGACGTATTATTGTGGCGGTCTGGATGATTGGTGGTGCCTTGGCAGCGGCTGCGGGGGTGTTTTATGGCCTGACCAACCAGCTCACCCCGGTGATTGGGCGTGATCTTTTGATGCCAGTGTTTGCGGCGGCGATTGTCGGTGGGATTGGGTCAATCTATGGTGCCGCGATGGGCGGATTTCTGGTGGGGCTGGCAGCCAATTTGGCCTTGGTTGTTCTGCCCTCGGGATACAGTCCGTCGGTGCCATTCCTTATTATCATTGCGGTGCTCGTTCTGCGCCCCAATGGATTGTTCGGCGAGGCGCGCCCATGATTGGCCTGCTTTCCTACTTCGTGTTTTTCACGACCGTGGCATCTATTCTTGCCATCGCTGTGCTGGGGCTAAACTTGCAGTGGGGCAATGCGGGTTTGTTTAATGGCGGGGTCGCCGCGTTCTTTGGGGCAGGGGCTTATGGCACGCTGATCCTCGGTGGCACGCCGCAAGAAGCACACTTGGGCGGCTTCGGTCTGCCATTTGGTCTGGCGCTGGTTGGCGGGATGGTAGCGGCCGCGCTGCTCGCTTGGGTCGTTGGACGGTTGACCCTAAGATTGCGGCACGATTATTTGGCGATTGCGACCTTTGGCGTGGCAGTTACGTTTGAAAATGTCATGCGTAATGCAAGCTGGTTTTCAGGGGGGGCGCAGGGTTTACGTGGGTTCGCGCGGCCCCTGCAGGCAGACCTTGGTGCTGGGCTGGGCTATAACATATTTTACCTTGTGATGGTGGTGACCCTTCTCACATTGACTTATATCTTCCTTCAACACCTTTCACGCTCGCCTTTTGGCAGGTTAGTTCGCGCGATCCGCGAAGATGAAGAGGCCGCGCAATCGCTTGGCAAATCTCCCGCAAAAGTGCGTTTGACGGCTTTTGTCGCCGGATCGGTTATCATGGGGCTGGCCGGAGGATTGTATGGTGGTTTCTATGCCTTCGTTAGTCCCCAAGATGTGCTACCGATTTTGACGTTCCAAATCTGGGCTATGCTGATCGTCGGAGGGGCTGGGAACAACCGCGGTGCGATTGCAGGGGCCTTCGTGATTTGGGGCTCATGGACAGCCAGCGGTTGGGCTTTGTCGAAATTCGCGCCCATCGAGGCGCAGCTTTATGCAGGATCGATTCAATATATCCTGATTGGATCGGTGATCGTCGGGATGCTGCTTTGGCGCCCACAGGGACTATTCCCTGAACGGCTATTGGTATCTCATTCAGGGCAGGACAATAAAACTTACGAAGCAAAAGGGGAATGAAAGCGATGAAAAAGACAAAACAGATGTTAAAGATGAGCGTAGCTTTGGGACTGGGGCTAGGTGGCTTTGCCACAATGGCCGCTGCACAAGACTGCTCCGTTTCGGTGGGCGCGGTTCTGCCAACTTCGGTTGATTGGGGACGCCCCATTGCCGAAACGGCACAATGGGTGGTTGAACAGGTGAACGAAGCGGGCGGCGTGAATGATTGCCAAGTTGATCTCATCTTGCGCGATTCCCAAGTTGACCCCAAGGTTGGTGTCGATGCTGCCAAGGCGTTAGTTGATCTTGATGGCGTACAGTTGCTGCTGGGTGCAGTGTCTTCGGGCGTTTCAATGCCAATCCTCACTTCCGTCACGGCTCCGGCGGGTGTGATGCAGATGTCGTGTTGTTCATCATCCAACGCCTTCACCGCTTTGGCGGCCGAGGGAAAGGACAACGACCTGTGGTTCCGGACCTTTGCCACCACCACCGTACAGGCTGCGATGGGTGCCAAGGTAGCGAAAGATCAGGGCTTCAATTCGGTCGCAATTCTGTACAAGAATGACGACTGGGGCCAAGACATGGCCAAATCTGTCGCCGCCTTCTTGAACGCACAGGGGATCGAAGTGACCGCCAACATCGCGATCAACGACGGCCAGCCGTCCTATCGCGCCGAAGCGGCCCAAGCCATCGCCAGCCAACCTGAGGCGCTGTATCTTGCACTTTACCCAACCGAGGGCACGGCAGCTGTGCGGGAATGGTTGTCGATGGGTGGATCACAAAACATGATTATGGCCAATGCGCTGAAATCCGAGGAATTTCGCGAAAACGTTGGTATGCAGTATCTTGGATCGGCTTTTGGCACTGATACCGCATCGCCGCGAGAAGACAGCGCGACGACATTCGTCGATGCCTACGAGGCTCAATTTGGGACCGCTCCCACTGGTCCGGGGCTTGCAAACAGCTATGACGCCGCAATGATAGGATTGATGGCGATGGAAGCTGCTGGCAAGGATGCCACAGGGGCGCAGATTGCTGCTGCAGTGCCACGCGTGACAGACCCCACCGGCACTCCGGTTTCGGCAGATGGGGCTGGGTTCCTAGCCGCCAAAGCAATCTTCGCCGAGGGTGGATCGGTAATGTATCAAGGCGCAACGGGTAACGTGCGCTTTGACGCAAATGGCGATGTTTCAGCCCCTGCAGTCGTGTGGAAGTTTGGTGAAAGCGGAATTGATGAGGTCGAGTTTCTGTCGCTGACCGAAGTTGACGCTATTGTTGATGCGCTGAAGTAGTGACCTGAACCAATGAGGCCGTGCCATTTGTATGGCGCGGCCTTTTACTTTTGCGATTGTCTCAGCAACAGAAAATCCGCCTGAGCCGGGCAGGGCGGTCTCTAAACATTGCTCGTTGTCTTTGATGTTCGGCCTAGAGACATAGAAAGACATGGGCTTATTCATCTTGCCTTTGATGTATTGATGCCGAGGCGACGCATCGTGGATAGTCTGACCTTGGGATTTGAGAGCGTGGCCCTCAAGTCCAAGACTTGATATTTCACGCTACCAAACACGCCAGTGGGTATGAAACCTCTGCCCTACCGGACGTGTAGCGGTCTCAAGACCAATAACTTTGCTATTTGCGATTTTCTTGAACGTTTTCATCGCGCCCAGATGCGCCCCTTTTGTAAGATC
>JAPKCP010000431.1 GCA_028822885.1 Yoonia sp.
ATCGTAACTTGTCGATGGTGTTTCAGTCCTATGCGCTGTTTCCACACCTGTCTGTTGCAGAAAATGTTGTGTTTGGACTGAAGGTCCGGCGCGTTCCCAAAAAGGAGCGTCAGGAAAAGCTGCACCGGGCCTTAGAGATTACTGGGCTGCTTGGCTACGAGGATCGAAAGCCGGGTGAACTATCCGGCGGGCAACGCCAACGTGTGGCTTTGGCCCGCGCGATTGTTGCGGGGCAACGTCTGTGTCTGATGGATGAACCGTTGTCGAACCTTGACGCCAAGTTGCGCAATTCAGTTCGTAAAGACATCAAAAAGTTACAGCGTGATCTGGGCATTACCGTAGTTTACGTGACCCACGACCAGACCGAAGCCATGAGCATGGCGGACACCGTTGTTTTGATGAAAGACGGTCATATCCAACAAGTTGGACCGCCAGAAGACTTATACAACAAGCCCAACAACACTTTTGTCGCTGAATTTGTCGGCGCACCGCCGATGGCGCTGATCTCTTCGAAAGCGCTAAGCGGTTTTCAACTCGGCCAAACGCTTGGTATCCGCGCGGAGAATATTGAGATCGTGCCGAAAGGTGAGGGGCGTTTGACCTGCACCATCACGGAAAGTGAATTTTTGGGGTCCGAGACGCTGATTGGTCTGGACCATGCCCACGCCACGGGGCTGTGCGTCTTGAAACCCGGAATGGCGTTGATGCCAGAAGGCGAAATGATCGACATCACCTTTACTGACGATAGCCTGCACGTCTTTGACGATGCGGGACATAGATTGGCGGCGCAGGGTTAAACCTTGTGCCGGCTCGAAAACGACTGAAATCCTAGGGAGGAAAACATGAAACTATTTTCAACAACCGCACTCGGTTTGGCGACCGTAATGACGGCAGGTCTTGTCACAACGGCGAGCGCTGAAACTGATCTGACAATGTATTATCCAATTGCTGTGGGTGGATCATTGACCGAAGTCGTCGACGGGATTGTCGCTGATTTTGAAGCCGAAAACCCTGACATCAACGTCACCGCGATTTATTCGGGCAACTATGACGACACACGTGTGCGTGCGCTGTCCGCTCTTGCGTCGGGTGACGCTGCCCAACTTGCCGTGATGTTTTCAATCGACGCCTATGACCTTATCGAACAGGAATTGATCGTTCCGTTTGAAGAGGTCGCAACATCGGATGCAGACAAGGAATGGCTGAACAGCTTTTACCCTGCATTGATGGCGAACGGCCAGATTGAAGGCCAGACATGGGGCATTCCGTTCCAGCGCTCTACGATCGTTGCTTACTACAACAAAGATCTGTTCCGTGCTGCCGGTCTTGACCCAGAAGCCCCCCCAACCACGTGGGATGAAATGATTGAGATGGGCAAAGCCTTGACCAATGATGACACCTATGGACTGATGATCCCATCAACTGGCTATCCGTACTGGATGTTCCAAGCGCTTGCGATCCAGAACGGCAAAGAAGTCATGTCGGGTGATGGCCTGACGACGTATTTTGATGACCCAACGGTTATTGAGACACTTGAGTTCTGGAAATCACTGTCTGCTGAACATGGCATTATGCCAACAGGCACGGTTGAATGGGGCACATTGCGTCAGGCATTCCTTGAAGGCCAAGCCGCGATGATGTGGCATTCAACCGGCAACCTGACGGCTGTCAAAAATGGCGCCAGCTTTGATTTTGGTGTTGCCGAACTTCCGGGCAATGTGCGCCTTGGGTCACCGACTGGTGGCGGTAACTTCTATCTGTTCCAAGACACAACAGAAGAAG
>JAPKCP010000148.1 GCA_028822885.1 Yoonia sp.
ACTTGGAGGAACTTGATTGGCGCACAACCGGCCTTGATTTGAATTGGCAACAGAAAACAAAACATAATTGTTGATTGAAAAAATTTGGTGGCGCATGGTCAGGCGATATCGACGTCGGGAGAACCAGTACTCTGGTGCCGAAGGAGCAACCGCCTCGGAAACTCTCAGGCCAACGGACCGACGTAGACACGAAAACTCTGGAGAGTAGCACGCAATATTGTGCTCGCCGAAGGGATAGCAATCTCAGGCGCAAGGACAGAGGGGGCATCACACGCAAGGGCATTTGCTTTTGCGATGACGTGGTGCCGTAAGATATCTTGATATCTGATCGGCCATGAATGAATGAGGCTGTTGATGTCTGAGATGTTACAAACACCACTGCATGATCTTCACGTAAAACTGGGCGCCAAGATGGTGCCTTTTGCTGGGTATGCAATGCCAGTGCAATACCCAATGGGCGTGATGCAAGAGCACACGCATACCCGCACAAAAGCTGGGTTGTTCGATGTCAGCCATATGGGACAAGTGATCGTCAAAGGCGACGATTTTGATACCGCCGCATTGGCCTTAGAAACGTTGATCCCAGTCGATATCCTAAGTTTAGGGCAAGACCGCCAGCGCTATGGGTTCTTTACCAACGATGCGGGCGGGATCATGGATGATCTGATGATCGCAAATCGAGGCGATCATGTGTTTGTCGTCGTGAATGCCGGCTGTAAGGCCGCTGACGTTGCACATATGCAGGCCAACTTGGACGGCGTTGTCGTGACAGAGATCACGGATCGTGCGTTGCTTGCATTGCAGGGACCTTTGGCAGGCGCTGTGTTGGCGACATTTGATCCAAAAGCTGCTGACATGCGCTTTATGGATGTTGCAACGCTATCGCTTGGCGGTGCGGAATGCTGGGTATCGCGGTCCGGATATACGGGTGAGGATGGCTATGAAATCTCAGTCCCGGCGGCACAGGCAGCTAACCTCGCAGAACAATTGCTTGCCCATGAAGATGTCGCACTGATTGGCCTTGGCGCACGTGACAGCTTACGGCTGGAAAGCGGTCTTTGCCTTTATGGACACGATATCAACACAGATACCACGCCGACGCAGGCGTCATTAAACTGGGCGATCCAGAAAGTACGACGCAAAGGCGGTGCACGGGCGGGTGGTTTTCCGGGCGCTGACGTTGTGTTGGCAGAATTGACCGATGGCGCTGCGCGCAAACGTGTTGGGCTAAAGCCGGAGGGCCGCGCGCCAATGCGTGAAGGTGTCCAGTTATTCGCCAGTACAGACAGTGAGACCGCGATTGGTGCGATCACGTCCGGTGGCTTTGGTCCAACCATCGGTGGTCCGATGGCGATGGGATATGTGCCAACCGCGCAGGCGACCCAAGGCACCACGGTCTACGGTGAACTTCGCGGCAAGCGTTTGCCGCTGACGGTCACGTCGCTACCTTTCACACCTGCAAATTTTAAACGCTAAATCCTACGGAGAACTAAGATGAAATTCACTGAAGAACACGAATGGCTACGGATCGAAGGCGACGTTGTTGTTGTTGGCATCACAGAACACGCGACAACCCAGCTTGGTGATATTGTGTTTGTTGAGCTGCCAGACGTTGGCACAATAGTCACCAAAGATGAAGAAATTGTGGTCATTGAAAGCGTCAAGGCAGCCTCTGACATCATGGCGCCAATCGACGGCGAAATCACCGAAGTGAACACGGCTTTGGCTGATAACCCAGCGCTCGCAAATGAAGACGCAACTGGGGACGGTTGGTTCTTTAAGATGAAGCCATACGATCGCTCACAGATGGACGGTCTCATGGACGAAGCCGCCTACAACGCCCTGATTTCCTAATTGCCGGAGCCCGTCATGACCTTCACCCCCACAGATTATCTGCCTTATGATTTCGCCAACCGGCGGCATATCGGTCCTTCCCCGACGGAGATCGCTCAGATGCTAAAAGTTGTGGGGGCTGACGATCTTGACGCGCTCATCTCTGACACATTGCCTGCAAAAATTAGGCAGGCAAAACCGCTCGATTTTGGGAAAGCGATGTCAGAACGCGAACTTTTACATCACATGAAGGTTACGGCATCCAAGAACAAGGTGCTGACGTCACTGATTGGGCAAGGGTATCATGGGACAGTCACCCCACCTGTAATCCAGCGTAATATCTTTGAGAACCCAGCGTGGTACACCGCCTATACCCCATACCAACCCGAGATTGCGCAGGGGCGGCTTGAGGCATTGTTAAACTTCCAAACGATGGTTTCTGACCTGACCGGATTGGAGATCGCAAACGCATCGCTTCTTGATGAGGCAACCGCCTGTGCTGAGGCCATGACAATGGCCCAGCGCGTTGCCAAGACTAAAGTGAAGGGCTTTTTCATCGACGAAAACTGCCATCCACAGAACATTTCAGTGATGAAAACGCGTGCTGCGCCTTTGGGGATTGAGATCACAGTCGGCAAGCCGGATGACTTAGACGCCACCGCCGTGTTTGGCGCAATTTTCCAATTTCCGGGCACACATGGGCATCTGCGTGATTTCACACCTGAAGTTGCCAAACTGCACGAAACGAAAGCGATTGGCATCATCGCAGCCGATCCCCTATCCTTGACATTGTTCAAAGAACCCGGTGCGATGGGTGCTGATATCGCAGTGGGCAGCACGCAGCGATTTGGTGTGCCTGTTGGATACGGCGGCCCCCACGCGGCTTACATGGCGACAAAACAAAGCTACGCGCGGTCGATGCCGGGCCGGATTGTTGGTGTCTCAATCGACAGCCACGGAAACCGCGCCTACCGTCTTTCACTGCAAACGCGCGAACAACATATCCGTCGCGAAAAAGCGACATCAAACGTCTGCACTGCGCAGGCTTTGCTGGCTGTGATGGCCGGGTTTTATGCCGTCTTTCACGGCCCCGAAGGCTTGCGTGCGATTGCCCAGCGCATCCACCGTAAAACAGTGCGTCTAGCCGAGGGGCTAAAAGACGCGGGCTTTGACATTCGCCCTGCTACCTTCTTTGACACAATCACGGTTGAGCTTGGTCCGATGCAAGCGGCAGTGATGAAATCTGCGGTTGATGAAGGGATAAACCTGCGGGCTGTTGGAACGACCAAAGTCGGGATCACACTTGATGAACGCACCCGCTCTGACACGATCGAAGCTGTTTGGCGTGCCTTCGGGATCAATCGTCCAGACAAAGATTACACACCACATTACCATGTCCCCGAAAAGCTGATCCGTGCCTCAGATTACTTGACCCACCCCGTGTTCCATATGAACCGGGCTGAGACTGAGATGATGCGCTATATGCGACGCCTTGCGGACCGTGATTTGGCGCTTGACCGGGCGATGATCCCGCTGGGGTCTTGCACGATGAAGCTGAACTCTGCAGCGGAGATGATGCCTGTTTCATGGGACGAATTTGCACTTTTGCATCCCTATATCCCCCGCGACCAAGCGGCTGGCTACATGGAGATGATCGACGATCTGTCGTCGAAACTGTGTGACGTGACAGGATATGACGCGATCTCAATGCAGCCCAATTCCGGGGCGCAAGGCGAATACGCTGGCCTGTTGTCTATTGCGGGATTCCATCGCGCAAACGGCGAAGGTCATCGCAACATTTGCCTTATTCCGATGTCGGCCCACGGCACCAATCCAGCCTCTGCACAAATGGTTGGATGGAAAGTGGTTCCTGTAAAGTCAGCTGCAAACGGTGACATCGACGTCGCAGATTTCAGCGCAAAGGTGCAAGAACACGCAACGAACTTGGCCGCCTGCATGATTACCTACCCGTCAACACACGGCGTGTTTGAGGAAACTGTGATTGATGTCTGCAAAATCACCCACGACCACGGCGGCCAAGTCTATATTGACGGGGCCAACATGAACGCAATGGTTGGACTTTCGCGGCCCGGCGATCTGGGCGGTGATGTCAGCCACCTGAACCTGCACAAGACCTTCTGCATTCCGCACGGGGGTGGTGGCCCCGGCATGGGACCGATTGGCGTCAAAGAACACCTGATCAAACATCTTCCCGGCGATCCAACCTCTGGCGAAGGGGCGGTGTCAGCTGCTGCTTTCGGCTCACCATCATTGCTGCCAATATCATGGGCTTATTGCCTGATGATGGGCGGGGACGGTTTGACCCAAGCCACGCGCGTTGCGATCCTGAACGCCAACTACATCGCAAAGCGTCTCGAGACGGCGTTTGACGTGCTTTACAAAGGCCCGACTGGTCGCGTCGCGCATGAGTGCATTATTGACACGCGCCCTTTTGCAGATAGCGCGGGCGTAAGCGTGGATGACATCGCAAAGCGCCTGATTGATTGCGGCTTTCACGCCCCAACCATGAGCTGGCCAGTCTCAGGCACATTGATGATTGAACCAACTGAGTCAGAAACCAAGGCAGAGCTGGACCGCTTCTGCGATGCAATGCTGGCGATTCGTGCTGAAATCGCTGAGATCGAAAATGGCACCGCAGATGCCAAGAACAATCCTTTGATGAATGCGCCACACACCATGGAAGACCTCGTGAAAGACTGGGACCGGCCCTATTCCCGCGAGACCGGCTGCTTCCCACCGGGTGCATTCCGTGTCGACAAATATTGGCCGCCAGTTAACCGCGTGGACAACGTATGGGGTGATCGCAACCTGACCTGCACCTGCCCGCCCATGGACGCCTACGCTGAGGCAGCTGAGTAGCGTATGGATTCGCTTCAAAGGAACAATTTCTGTCCAGTGCAACTAACCACGTCGCACTGGACACTGACTATCAGGCCTGCCGGCGCACGAATTTATAAGAGGCTGACAAGAGCAGTCTGGGAAACGCAGTTCGTCCATCCTGATCGGTTTTTACTTGAAGGCGTCTAATGACGTCTTTGCACACAGACGCGTCAGGACAGTGGAATTGAAATCTCTAAAACCATCTATTCGCCCCTAACGCGGTTCCCTAGCGTCAGGCATCAGTGAAGCCCTGTTACGAGCAATCACTGGATTGCCATGAGGGCAAGCCGCATAACCTTTGCTATGACATCATTTGGGACACCTTCGGTTTGCATGCGCATCGCCCCACCGTTTTGAGCATCAAAATAAAGGGCCACTATGTCGGTCGGTATATCCATCCTGAATTCCCCGCGCGACTTCGCTTGCTCAATCCAGACGGCATAGTTGTCCAGACCCTCTTGCCGTAGCAGATCCACTTTTTCACGTGTCATTACGCCAAGTTTGTCACGCTGGGCGCGCATAGCCACGTGTAGGCATCCGTTCGGAATACCGATTGCGGCCCGGTCTTGGGTTGTGAAGTCAATCAGCGCTGTTTGCGCATCACCAAAACTCCGATCATGTTCGAGAACTTCAAAAAATGGCCTAATAACCAAGTGACTATAAGCGTCAAGCGCAGCCAACTTCAGACCATCGTCGCTGCCAAATTCACGGTAAACCCCCGGCTTTGATGCGCCTGTAAGCGTGCATATCTCGCCAATAGCCACTTCATTGGGCCCTTTGCTCCAGTATTGCATCAGAGCCGTTTGCAGCACCTGATCACGATCCAGAGTTTTTGGCCTACCTCGCGATGGTGAACGCTCTGGCATAATATTACGTACCTCAAGGTATTTTATCATTGACGGGCAAATTACGTACCCTTAGTTACGAAATTAGAGTGTCATATGCCAGTTCTCTTTTTTGGCACTAATTGGAGGAATCAATCTGACAAAACCACATGCCTGCTGCTGTCAGAGCCTATGCAGACCCGCATCACGCGCGCAGCACTGATCAAAGACAGAAATTCGCATGCCAACGAATGAATCAGAGAAGAAGCCTGCATCTCTTTCCTCGATTTTGGCAGTTCCGGGACGTGCTTTTGTCAGCGTGATTGAGTGCAAAAATTTACATAACAGCCCCCTACCTCAGCCTGCCAATCCAAATAGCGCGAGCGACACATAGACAAATTAAAGCGGAGTAGCCTCAATGCCAAAAGACCCCATCGGATTTCTGGGCCGCATGAATGCAGCCAGTTTAATGCTAGTCACGCCAGAGTACTTCAAAGTGCTATCTGTGCGCAAACGTGGTGCCTCAAAAATCAATTATGAACCCGCAAATTTCGTGATGAAGCCCATATATATGCAACTGGACGGCGTAAAGATTCGCTATGCAAAGGCAGGTAATCCAGACGGGCCAACCGTCTTGTTTCTTGGCCCTTTGCCGCAAAGTATCCTGTGTTACGACAAGATCTGGGCTGCAATGACGGGTGACGCCAATCTGGTGGCGCTTGATATGCCGGGCTTTGGACGCAGCGAAGGTGACATGAGCTATATGACTTTCGCAGCCCAAAGTGCATTTCTTGAAAAATTCGTTTCAGAAATGGGGCTGACGGACTTTCATATTGTTGCCCCAGATGTCGCAATGCCTGTGGCCCTGCATTACGTCATGCATCGCGACCACAAAGCAAAAAGCCTACTTATCGGAGATGGTCCCGGCATTTTGCCGTCATCGGATGGCAGCCTTATCAAAAAGATCGTCTACTCGGGCTTCTGGCGGTTCATGGTCAACATGACTGGCGCCAGGGCCTTCATCGCGGGCGCGAACCAGCTGGGTTATCTCCACTACAACCCTTCAGCCGAGGAAGTCAGCGATTATGTCGCGTCCTATTCTGGTCGGGTTCAACAGGTTACGCAGTGGTTTAAGGGCTATCCCGAAGGTCTAAAATCTATCGACCCAAATCTTGAAACGCTTGATTTGCCAGTTCAGGTTTTTTGGGGGGATCAAGATGCGTTTCTAACGACAGATAACGCGGAACGCTTGCACAAGCGTATCCCCAAAAGTGCACTCACCATTTTCAAGAACTGCGGTCATTTCTGCTATCAAGATAAGAACGCAGAATTTATACAGCTTTTGCGTAATTGGATCTCTGGTGGGCATAAGTTAAACTAGAGACAGCGCTTTGCAGAGCACAAAGTTCAACATCCAAGGAGGCAGTCATGTCTGACCTCGTCTATGTTTCGATCACTGGATTGCAGTTGAAAACTATTTGGCATGCGCCGGTTTTCTGGCGTCACGCAACTGCGTCGATGTCGCAAGCGCAAAAAGCCAAGGGATGTCTATCGGCGGACGCCCGAAGTATTGAAGGTGTGCACCACACGCTCAGCGTTTGGATATCGCGTGAAGCGATGCTTAATTATCTGACGACGGGCGCCCACCTAAATGCCATGAAAACGTTCAAGAAAATTGCGACTGGCAAGGTGCATGGATATGAGACCACAACAGTTCCGGACTGGCAGGATGTTCACAAGCTGTGGTGTGAACATGGCAGGAGTGTTTGACCAGATGGGACAAGTTCTGTGTGTACTGACCCGTTCTACCAAGTCAGGTGTTAGCGGCAGCGCAGCAAAGGCCAAATCGGCTTTTGCTGCCGTTTCCCGCTCTACGGCATCGTAGCCCTAAGGTAAGCGCGACGTCGGCATTCACTGCAAAAACTGGACCTTCGTTGCATTATCCACTGCCGCACTGCAGCCTTCCCAAAGCTGCCATTCGTGCATCAGTCGGCAGTTTTGCCCTAGCATTTGATGCGTTTTGGTCTTCACTTCTAGTTTCCAGCGTTGTGATCTGTTTAGGAAAAAGCACTCGGGCTAAGTGACGTGTGTTCTAAGCTCTCAAAGGAAACGAAAGTGGACGGATCATGAAACGAGCACCTGCTGAATTACAGGTTGATTTTGTCACCGGTGCTGTTGCGCATCGACTTAAATTTGGTGGCGGACGGGGACAAGACCTCGCGAAAGCGATGGGATTACGCAGAGGCAAAACACCACAGATTATTGATGCAACGGCAGGCCTTGGTCGCGACTCGTTTTTGTTGGCGTCGCTTGGGGCGAGCGTCACATTGATCGAGCGGTCAGAGAAAATGCACGCGTTGCTGGATCACGGCATGAAACAAGCCGCGAGAGAAGGCGGTGAATTTCGCGAAATTATTGGCCGCATGACGCTCCTGAAAGGAGACGCAAAGGATTTGCTTCCAGAGCTGTCTGGCGAAGCGATCTTGATTGATCCAATGCATCCGCCCCGCCATAATTCCGCGTTGGTCAAGCAAGAACTACGGCAAGTTCGAGAGATCGTCGGAACCGATGATGATGCTGC
>JAPKCP010000432.1 GCA_028822885.1 Yoonia sp.
AAAGATGTCGTTGGCTGCTACCATCTGGACACTCCTTTTTTGGCGAAATACGATTTCTTTATGATTGATGGGCTAGAACAAAATAACGCCTGATTCTGGTGCTATTCACGTTCCAAGCCCTAAAAATGGCATTCGAGAGCAGGTAGGGGGACAGCATATGCAGTTGTCAGTGAATTTTGAGAATACACGCGGAACAGATCATGGGTCTGGACCGGTTCAGGTGGGCTGGTTTTTGAATACGCAAAAGGGCGGGGTCATTTATGATCCGCCAACGCGTGTTCGATCTGCTGATATTAACAGAAAGCACGCAAAATCTGCGTCGCGTTGCCCGGCAGTGATCAATCTTGAAAGCCGTTATTTTGCGGTCAAATGCCCCTTCGACATCCATATCGGCTTTACTCGTGATAAGGACGGTAAGCCAGTGCTGCGAAATTTGGCTGGTGAAGCCAGTCCAATCAGGGCCAGTAAGCTTGGCCAAAAGTTGCACATCACGAACGAGGTTGAATGGCGCTACCCCGATGTGCCCACGATCCAGCTTGAGTTACCTTATGTCTTTATCGCGGATGAGCCTGTTTACATGTCACAGGTCGCCCCCTTTATGCATTACGCCAAAGACCCATTGCCGGGCACAATTTTTGGGGGCCGTTTCCCAATCAACGTCTGGCCCCGTCCGCTAATGTGGGCGTTTGAATGGCACGACACGACAAAACCCATCAAAGTCAGCCGGGGTGATCCGCTATTCTACGCAACGTTTGAAACCTTGCCCCAAGACCGCAGCGTCGTCATGTCTGAGGCAGAGGTCACACCAGAATTAACTGACTATATGGAGCTGATTTCTGGTGCTGTGAACTACGTAAATCAGACATTTTCCTTGTTTGAAGCGGCGGAGGCGCGGCGCCCTGAGGCGCTGTTGAAGCCAATCAAACGCAAGTCGGGTGGCTGATCTGCGATGGCTAGGCGTGACTTGACCAAGGAGCAGGCGGTTTCACGACAGGACGCTAATAGGGCGCACCGGCAAAAGGTGCCACATGCTTTGCAGGCTTACGCGGCCTATTTGGTGGAAATGCCTGATGATGGGTGGATGTGGTCTAATCTTGGTGTAATGCATCCTAAACAGGGGCGCTACGCCCAAGCACTTCGGGCACAAGAGTATCCCCCAAACGATATTGTGTTGCGTAATAACTATGCAAATATCCTGAGCGATTTGGGCGACTACAACGCTTCCATCACGCAACGTCGGGCAATTCGTGAGCAGCACCCAGATGATGCAAATCAAAAATCAATGATTGGTCGCTGTCTACGCGGCCAAGGCGATTACCGTGGTGCAATTGACTACCTAAAAGCGGTTATCATAGATCATCCAGAAGACAGCGAACTGCGGACTCAATTGGCTTTTGCTCAACTGGGGGCTGGTGATTGCAGGAACGTATTCCAAAGCTACGGTGCCCGGTGGGCGACAGATAAGTTGGCGCCACGCGACCAACCACATCCTGAATTGCGGGGGGAATCCCTTATAGGCGAGACGATTCTTGTTCTGCCAGAACAAGGTTTTGGCGATGCGATCCTCTTTATGAGGTTTGTGCTGGCACTAAAGGCATTGGGTGCAACTGTTGGGGTGTTGGCCAAAAAACCTGTTTACCCTTTGTTTGTGGTGCTAGAAGACGTCGACTGGGCCGGTACATCTGTGCCGGCTTCCGCAAGTGTGGATTGCTGGGTCAACCTTATGGACATGGCCACCGTCCACTTTAGTCAGTCTGATGCTGTCCCATTA
>JAPKCP010000433.1 GCA_028822885.1 Yoonia sp.
TCAACCCAATCTCGGCAAGACAGCTCAGTCGGGCGTTCAATTCGGCCAAGCATGTGGTCGGCATATCAAAACCCGCCACCTTGCATACCCTGCGGCACAGCTTTGCGACGCATCTGCTAGAAGCCAACATTGATGTGCGAGTCATTCAGGTCTTGCTCGGCCACGCGAAGTTGAGCACGACAGCGCGCTACACCCACGTCGCCACCAAAATCATCCGAGACACGCCCAGCCCGTTTGAAGCGCTCAAGAAGTTGGACATTGAGAACTTGCGTCACCGACCGGGATAAGGCCTGGCCAGTTGGCCAAAACGAAACTGGAGATCGCTGACATTTTCCGCGCACACGGGCCCGAGTGGCGGCGGGCCAATGCTGGGCATGTCAGCCTCAGCCAGCTCAAATTGATGTCCTCCATTGAGGCCTGCTGAACTGAGGCGCTCGGCGGGCATGTGGCAGCGTGCACCAAATGCGATCATCAGCACATCGCTTATAACTCGTGCAAGAACCGCCACTGTCCCAAATGTCAGGAACCGGCAGCACGTGACTGGATGCAAGCGCGGGCAGATGATCTGCTGCCTGTGGAATACTTCCACGTCGTCTTTACCCTGCCTGCTGAGATTGCCCGTATCGCATATTGGAACAAGAAGGCCGTCTACGGCCTCTTGTTCAAAGCGTCGGCAGAGACAGTGACGACCATCGCCACAGACCCCAAACGCCTCGGCGCACGCGTTGGCATGACCAGCGTGCTACATACTTGGGGGTCGGCCTTGACCCATCACCCGCACGTTCACATGATCGTTCCGGGCGGTGGGTTGTCGAAAGGCGGCAACCGCTGGATCGGTTGCAAGCCGGGATTCTTTTTGCATGTGAGAGTTCTATCACGGCTGTTCCGTCGCTTGTTTATCGAAGGGTTGCTGGCCTTGCACCGTGCAGGCGAGTTAGCCTTCTTTGGCGATTTGGTTGGGCTGTCCGACCCGCAGGCCTTCACTGCATATCTGACCCCGATGCGCAAAAAGGAATGGGTCGTCTATGCTAAACCACCCTTCGGTGGCCCTGAGGCGGTGCTGGCCTATCTCAGCCGATATACACACCGTGTGGCAATCTCAAACAGCCGTTTGATCAGCGCTGACGCCAACACCGTCACGTTCAAATGGAAAGATTATCGCGTCAAATCAGGCGACAAACAGTCCGCCATGCGCATTGCAACAGATGAGTTCATCCGCCGCTTTTTGATCCATGTGCTTCCGGACCGCTTCCACCGCATCCGTCATTATGGTTTGCTGGCAAGCTCACAGCGCAAAACCAACATCGCAAAAGTCCGCGCGTTTCTTGGTGCTCAGCCCCCCAAACAAGAAGATGCGCCGGTCGCTGAAGTCATCCTGCTCACACTACGAGAACCATGCCCAGACTGCGGCGGCGCAATGCGCATTATCGAGACCTTCCGCCGCGGCCAAAAACCACAATCACGCGCACCACCACGAAAGGCCGCCGCATGACGAGACGCACGTCATCAATCAACGACCACAATCTGAAACGCATCGCGTTCTGGGCTGGTATCAGTTTGTGCAAAGGGAAGTTGACGAGCGGCAAAGCGTCTAAGACGGTGCCAAAACAAACCGAAAAACGAGCCACACCGCTTCAAATCGTAGGGGAACAACGACAAAATCTATCGCCCCGCAACACCATCAGCAAAACTAGATTGGCGCTTTCCCCATAGCGCTCTTCCAGACCCCACGGCTTCCTCCTAGTCATGTTTCCCAACGCG
>JAPKCP010000149.1 GCA_028822885.1 Yoonia sp.
AACGTTATTTGCGGCCTTTATTACCTTGAGAGCTATTGCACGCAGCTTAAATCTGGGCGGGTTCAGGGGACTGTGCCGCCGCAAGTTACTAAACCCCGGCCTGCCTCTATTTTTGCTGATGCCAAGTTTGGGTTCGCGCAGCCTGCATTTGCAGCGGGTCTACCTGTTGCGATAGCCGCAGCCCGCGAAATGGGGGTCGCGACTTTGTCCGTTGCCCATGCCCATACCTGCACGTCTCTTGGGTTTTTTACCGAACAGATTGCGGCGGAAGGCCTGATCGCTATTGGCATGACTAACGCTTCGCCCGTTGTCGCACCACCGGGTGGCAACAAGGCCGTTATTGGCACAAACCCCATCGCGATGAGCGTGCCGGGTGATGGCAAGCTTGCGATGCATTTCGACTTTTCCACCTCGGCGGTTGCCTTGGGTAAGATCACGATGGCGAAAGCTGCCGGTGAGACTATTCCGCTTGGCTGGGCTGTCGACGCAGACGGTCAGCCAACAACCGACCCAGAAGCGGCGCTGAAAGGCGCGCTTGTCTCGGCAGGTGGCTACAAAGGCTGGGGGTTCGGACTGATGGTCGAACTGTTGGCTGCAGGCATGACGGGTGGAGTGAACTCGCTTGATGTTAATGGGCTGAAGCTACCAGATGGCCCGCCGCATGATCTTGGTCAGTTCTATATTCTGATTGACCCAACGACGCACGGCGACCAATTTGCAGATCGGTTTGCGCGGGTTGCTGAGGCTGTTGCGCTGCAAGAAGGCGCGCGCTTACCCGGTGCGGATCGCAAGGTATTCACCGATGTTGATGTGCCAGCCGCACTTTGGACCGCTGTAAAGCTGCTAGCGGCCTAGGCCCGTTGGGTTAGAAAAACGCCCGCGGCCATAAGAGCAATCCCAGACATGCGGGTCACGTTGAGCGGTGAAATCTGGGCGCCAAACAGGCCAAAGTGATCAATTGTTGCGGCCGCGATCATTTGTCCAATCAACACGACAAAAACGGCATTTCCGATACCAATCACTGGGGCTGCCCAAGAGATCGACAAAAGGTAAAACGCAATCAGCACGCCAGCGAGTAACAAGTGTTTTGGCGCGGTTGCCAGTCGTGTAACTGCTTGTGGTGCGGTCAATAGAGCGACAATCGCTGCGCAAACGAATGCGATGGTGAACAACGTGGCCGCTGCAACAGCCGGAGACCCAATTGAGCGTCCAAGTTCGGTATTCAGGGCTGCTAACACCGGTACGCCAAGTCCCGCAGCAAGCATGATAACATAATGATACGACACGTGATCTCCCTTACTTTTGTCAACTTTAGGCGGGGTCTGATCCAGATCAAAGCGCAGACTGTCAATATGAGGCAACTAGAGGCATTATTTTTCAGTTACAGGAGACCCCAATGCGCAGATTGACGATGATTTTGCCGCTCATGCTGGCCGCATGTGTCACGGAGACCGAAATACCTGACGGGCGCACGGCGTTCATACAGGATTGCGTAGCGTGCCATGGAACGGACGCAAAAGGATCTGGGTCGTTGGCGTTGGGGGTTGGTATTATTGCGCCTGACTTAACCCAAATCTCAACCCGCAATGGTGGAACCTTCCCGCGCCAAAAAGTCATGGCGATTATTGATGGCCTGAACCGCGACACGCACTTTTCAAACGCTATGCCAGAGTTTGGCGCAGGTGATCTGGGTGAGGCCGTGATCGTTGAGGGTGAGGACGGACTTGGTACTCCGACACCCGTGCGGTTGATCGCTTTGGCCGACTATCTGGATCGTATCCAACAGCCTTAACAAATGCGTGACCCACGCGAACGTGTGGTGAAACTTTGCGCTATCCTTTTACGTAGTGAGTTCGTTAGGCTTAAACAGGAGATCTCCTTGACATTTTTACGCCCTCTCTTAATTGCCACAGCTTTGACGGCGGGTGCTGCTCAAGCCGGACCCGTTAGTTTTTCCAACGGATGGGCCGAGCAGAAGCTTTCGCTGTTTTCCAACAATAAATACAGCTTTGGCAATGCGTTAAGCATGACGTCAGATGGCGGGGTTTCCATTGCGTGGAAACGCATTTCGAAAAGTGACTGGCAGGCAAATAGGGCCAGCTGGACTTGGACGGTTGAGGAATCTGTTCCGGCCACTGACTTGCGCCAGAAGGGTGGTGATGATCGCAACCTTGCGCTCTATTTCGTTTTCGCGCCGGATGACGCTGCGGCAGGTCTGCAAAACGCAAACATTCGCCAATTGCTTGCCAGTGATGACGTGCGGATTTTGTTGTATGTTTGGGGTGGAAACTACGAGCGCGGGACACAATTCCAATCGCCTTACTTGCGTGGGCAGGGGATGAACGTGATGCTTCGTCAGGCGGGCACCGGATCATTCACTGAAAACGTCAATTTGAGAGCAGACTACGCCAAGGCTTTTGGCGGTGAACCCGGGTCGTTGGTCGGGCTCGCCGTGTCTGGGGACAGCGACGACACGGATAGCACCATCCGCGCAGCCATCAGCAACATGAGCCTCACCTGATGCGCTTTATTTTTGCCTTTATGCTTGCGCTGCTTCCATCGGGTGCATTTGCTTGTGGCCCCGACACAGACTGCCAAGTTGGCGACCGCATTTATCGAATTGCGATGCCTGATGGCGTGCAAAATCCCGGTGCGCTGGTCTTCTCGCACGGGTATCGTGGGTCTGCGCGTGGCGTTATGCGCAATGGCGGTTTACGACGTTTGGCCAACGAAATGGGTCTGGCATTGATCGCGGCGCACGGCGAAGGTGGAACGTGGGATTTGCAAGGCAGTCCGTCGAACCCGCAATCCGATGGATCAGCCGAGTTTGCGTATTTTGAAGCTGTCCTGAACGATGCGCAATCTCGCTTTGGGATCGACCGTACCAATGTCATCGCAACTGGTTTTTCAGCGGGTGGAATGATGACTTGGAACCTCATCTGCCATCGGTCTGATCTGCTGCGCGGCGGCGTGCCGATGTCGGGAACTTTCTGGGAAAATATGCCAACATCTTGCGAAACTACCCCAGTGAGCGTCGTGCATATTCATGGAGACAACGATCCAACGGTGCCGCTTTCCGGACGCCCAATTGGGACGACGCATCAAGGCGATGTCCCAAAGGCCTTAGATATGTATGCGCGCCACGGAGGTTTTGGGAATGAAATTGCACAGCAAATGGGTGGGCTGAACTGTGCAACGCGCGATAATTCCGAAGGTCAGGTGCTGGCCCTGTGTCTGTTCTCTGGAGGGCATTCCTTTCGTTTGGAAAACCTAAGAGCAGGGCTGGAACTGCTGAAGTAGGCGCGTCTTTTTAAGCGCTCGTTCACTTAGTTTTTGGTCAGAGCAAAGACGCCTTTTTCAACATAATCACTCTGGATCAAGAAAGTGATGTGATGTGCGTCACATCCATAAAACCATTTGGAAAATAGTAAGCTTCGCAAACGGCCCACTTGCCAATCATCAGGACGCGGTGAACAGTGACACTAACAGGTCGGCGCTTCTGGTGAAATCCAAGCGCACTAAGCGAGTGAATGAATATGCAGATAATTGTTGCCGGTGCAGGCATTGTTGGGGTGTCTTGTGCCATTTGGCTGCAACGCGCGGGGCATGACGTGACGATAGTTGATCGGGCAGGTCCGGCAAGTGGGACCAGCCATGGCAACGCAGGTGTCCTTGCAGCAGGTGCCGTTGTCCCAGTCACCACACCCGGTTTGATTTGGAAAGCACCGGGTATGTTGTTCGACAAAGACGCGCCGCTTTTTCTGAAATGGAGCTATTTGCCCAAGCTTGCGCCGTTCCTTGCAAAATACCTCAGCTACACAACTGACGCGCACGTTGATCATTACGGCCGTGCGATGGCGACGTTGATGCAAGACAGTGTTGAACAGCACCAAGCCCTTGCAGCTGGTACTGGGGCAGAAAAGTATATCGGGACCGAGGATTATTGCTTTGGCTACGCCACGAAGGCCGCCTTTGCGGCAGACAGCTACAGCTGGTCAAAACGCAAAGCCCAAGGATACGCCTACGAGGTTTTGGATGGTGCCACATATGCAAAATATGATCCCGCATTTGGCACGTCTTTTGAGACTGTAGTTCGGTGTAAAAATCATGGCCGGATTTCGGATCCGGGCAAATACGTGATTGCCTTGGCCGATCATTTTGTGGCGCAGGGCGGAAAGCTTTGCATCCGGGAAATCACTGACATCACGTTGGAAGGCGGCGCGATCAAGGCGCTTCAAACGCCTGAGGGTGATATGACGGCAGATAAAATCGTTTTTGCGCTGGGCCCTTGGTCTAAGACCATCGCCCATAAATTAGGCGTCAAAGTCCCGTTTGAAAGTGAACGTGGCTACCACGTTGAATTTACCAACCCGTCGCTGACGCTGAAATCCCCGATTATGGTGGCGAGTGGCAAGTTTGTTTTGACGCCCATGGATGGCCGTTTGCGCGCTGCGGGTGTGATTGAATTTGGTGGTCTTGAAAAAGGACCAAGCCGGGCCCCGTTTGATATGCTGAAACGACAGGTCGCAAAACTGATGCCGGACCTGAAATATGACGAAACAATCGAATGGATGGGCCACCGGCCTGCACCGGCGGATAGTTTACCGCTCATTGGTGCAAATGATCCGAAGGGCAGAAGCTATAGCGCCTTTGGCCACCAACACGTTGGCTTGACAGGTGGGCCTAAAACGGGTCGGGTAATCGCGGATCTGATCGACGATAAAAAGCCAAACATAGATTTGGCGCCGTTTGATCCGATGAAACATGCGGCGCGTTAGCGCCATCCGTCTGGGAGGACACTTATGACAACTATGATGAAAACAGCCTGCGCAAGCGTTGTTGGCGCACTTATAGCCAGCACGGCCGTTGCCGATGGCCATGCCCAAACTTGGGATATGCCAATGGCCTATGCGGCCACGAATTTCCATTCTGAGCATGGTGTGATTTTCGCTGATAAAGTACGTGAATACACCGCAGGCGCGATTGATATCACTGTCCATGCTGGCGGATCATTGTTCGGTGGTGGCGATATTAAACGTGCTGTCCAAACTGGTCAGGTTCCAATTGGCGAACGTTTTATGTCTGCACACGCCAATGAAGCACCGCTTTTGGGCTGGGACAACCTGCCATTCATCGCAACAAGCTACGAAGACAACGCGCGTCTTTGGGAAGCAGCCCGTGATACTGTAAATACCCAATTGGCTGATTTGAACCTTGTGGCGCTTTATACATGCCCATGGCCGGGGCAGGGCTTTTACTTCAACAAAGAAGTGGCATCATCTGCTGATACGCAGGGTATCAAGTTCCGCTCATATAACTCGGCTACAGCTACGTTCGCCGAAGAATTGGGCATGATCCCTGTTCAAATCGAAGCCGCTGAACTGAGCCAAGCGCTTGCCACCGGCGTTGCATCGGCGTTCATTTCATCTGGCTCAACAGGGTATGACCGTAAAGTTTGGGAGCATCTGTCGCATTACTACAAAGTGAATGCATGGCTGCCGCGCAACTACGTGATGGTGAACAGCCAATCATGGGACGGGCTTGACGCTGACGTTCAAGCTGGCATCCAGAAAGCCGCTGACGAAACGGCTGCAAGCTGTGCAACCAAATCCGCAGAGCTGTCAGATTTCTACTTTGATGAGCTGGCCAAGAACGGCATGACTGTCGCTGACGCAGAGCCGGAATTCCTTGCTGAGCTCGAAGCGATTGGTGCCAAAATGACTGCTGATTGGCTGGAAACAGCTGGTGCTGACGGTCAGGCTATCCTTGACGCCTACAACGCGAACTAAGCAAAACACGGCCAGTCACTCGAAAGTGGCTGGCCATTTTTCCTAAAAAATCGAGAATTTACCATGCGCGATTGGTCACCGATCATGGGTCTACCCCTTTGGGTCTGGCTCTTTGTATTGCCAACATTGATTGGTGTGATTTGCTTGCTTGCGGGGCCACGCATCGAAGGTGCCTTGCGTCCGGTTTGGCGCGTATTGGACGGTGTCTATTTCGCAAGTGGGGCCATTGCTGCCTGTTTCATGATGACGATTCTGAGCTTGATTGTGATTGGCATGGTTGCGCGCTGGACTGGCGTGGCTGTCCCCGGCACCACCGAATTCGCAGGTTATGCTATGGCTGCGACCTCATTCTTTGCATTGTGCCATGCGCTGACGCGGGGCGCGCATATTCGGGTTTCAATCATCCTCAATGCCAACGCGTTCCTGAAACGCTGGCTTGATGTTTTTGCAGTCTTTGGGGCCGCTGTCATCGCCACGTACTTCGCCCGCTATGCCGTCAAAACCAACCAATTCTCTGAAATGTTGAATGACCGGACGCAGGGCCAAGACCAAATCCCCACTTGGCTGGTGTCATTTTTCAAACTCGACTTTTCCGGTGCGATGTCGGGCGATGGCACCTTGGTCTACACACCTGTTTGGATCCCGCAACTTGCCATGTCCATTGGCACGGTTCTGCTGGCGATTGCCTTGTGGGACACACTTTACCGGATGCTTGTCACAGGCGTGAACCCCATCGTATCGGAGGCCATCGAATGACCGAAGCATATGCCACAGTTGTTTTCCTCTTCGTCTTATTCACCCTGCTAGGGTCCTCTATCTGGATTGGTCTTGCCCTGATGGGCGTCGCTTGGGTCGGCCTTGAGATGTTCACGACCCGCCCCGCAGGTGATGCGATGATCACCACGATTTGGACCGGGGCCAGCAGCTGGACGTTGACCGCGCTGCCCTTGTTTATCTGGATGGGTGAAATTCTTTATCGAACGCGATTATCGCAAGATATGTTCCGGGGGTTGGCCCCGTGGATGCGGTTCTTGCCGGGCGGTTTGCTACATACCAACATCGCAGGCTGCACGATTTTTGCTGCGGTCTCAGGCTCATCGGCGGCGACACTGACGACCGTTGGGAAAATGTCGATCCCAGAACTGCGCAAGCGTGGTTATCCTGAATACATGATCGTGGGGACCCTCGCTGGGGCGGCGACGCTTGGCCTGATGATTCCACCTTCGCTAACGCTAATCGTCTACGGCGTCTCTATCAATGAAAGCATTATCAAGCTGTTCATGGCGGGCATTTTTCCGGGCCTCGTTCTTGCGGGCCTATTCATGTCTTACATCATCGCTTGGCACTACATTCGCCCCGATGAACGCCCACCACCTGAACCAGCGATGAGCGTGGGTGAGATGATGTCAGAAAGTCGGTTCTTGATCCCGGTACTGTGCCTCGTCTTCGCGGTTATTGGCTCTATGTACTTCGGCTGGGCCACAGCAACAGAAGCAGCGGCGGTTGGTGTTATTGGGTCTCTCGTCCTCGCGACGTTCCAGCGGTCACTCACATTTAGCGCGTTTTTTGAAAGCCTGATGGGGGCCACAAGGACGTCTGCGATGATCGCATTGATCCTGATGGGAGCGGCGTTTTTGTCTCTTTCGATGGGCTTTACTGGATTGCCGCGTGCGTTGGCTGCGTGGATTGACGGCATGGATCTTTCACCGATTACGTTAATTGCGGCTCTGACTTTGTTTTACATCGTGCTGGGCATGTTCCTTGATGGGATTTCATCTGTCGTCCTGACAATGGCCATCGTTGAACCGATGATCCGCCAATCTGGTATCGACGTGATCTGGTTTGGTATCTTTATCGTGGTCGTTGTGGAAATGGCGCAGGTCACACCGCCAATCGGCTTTAACCTATTCGTTTTGCAGGGCATGACGCGCCACGAAATCGGATATATTTCTAAGGTGGCCCTCCCGATGGTGGCTTTGATGTTGGTGATGGTCGTGATCCTTGTGGTGTTCCCGGGGCTAGCAACTTGGCTGCCCGAAAATATAAGGCAATAGGGATGGGTCAGCCGACCGTCACAGTGCTGCAACTTGATACGCATTTCCCGCGCGTGCCGGGTGATGTGGGCTGCGCAGAGACATATTGCGACGACGTTGAGATTATTCGCATTCCCCGCGCTACCGTTGCCGACATCGTGAGCAATCGCCCCGGCGACATCGACAT
>JAPKCP010000150.1 GCA_028822885.1 Yoonia sp.
AACTGCTGGGAAGCTGTGTATTTCGATCACAAACTACCCGTCCTCAAAGACATTGCAGAACGCGCCGCTGAATTGGGCGCAGAGCGTTTCGTGCTCGACGATGGTTGGTTCGGCCAGCGCGATGACGACACGCGCAGCCTGTCCGACTGGACCGTTGATGTCCGCAAATACCCCGATGGCCTTGGCCCGCTCGTCGATCACGTCAAATCGTTGGGCATGACCTTTGGCATCTGGTTTGAACCTGAGATGATCAACGAAAACAGCGACATCCACCGCGCCAACCCACATTGGGCCTTAGGCGGCGAGGATCAGACGCTTGGTCGTCAGCAAAAAGCCCTCAACATGGCGCTGCCAGAAGTCCGCGATTTCCTTTATGATCGCATGTCTGTGATCCTGCGCGATCACGACATCGACTATATCAAATGGGACCATAACCGCGTCCTGCCGATGCCAGACGCGGCGCAAACACGCGGGTCATATGCGTTGATTGATCGCCTCCGAGCAGATTTCCCAAATACAGAGATCGAAAGCTGTGCATCTGGTGGCGGTCGGATCGACTTTGGCATTATGGAACGGACCCAACGTGTTTGGCTCTCCGACAGCAATGACGCGCTTGAACGGTTGCGTATTCAGCATGACGCGGCGCTTTTCCTCCCACTGTCGGTCACAGGATCGCATGTCGGTCCGCGCGTCTGCCATACCTCCGGTCGCACTCACGACATCACGTTCCGCGCATGGGTTGCAGCCCAGCGGCACATGGGATTTGAAATGGACCCGCGCGAATTGGATGCCCACGAAACCGCAGTCCTCAAAGAGGTCACAGCATGGTGGAAGCATAACCGGTCTTGGATGCAAGAGGCAGACATCCTACGCCTTGATAGCGCCGATCCTGCCGTCATTGCTGAACAACAGTTGGCCCAAAACGGCGACCGTTTTGTCGTGTTCGCAGGCAAAGCGGCGACAAGCGCCCAAATCTCGCCGCGCCCACTGCGCCTCACAGGGCTCGATGCAAAAGCCACCTACCGCATAAGTCTTGCCAACCGTACCAGCGCCCCGACATTGTCACGCGGGAACCAAATTTTGAAGTCCTCGGAAATCGAGGTATCCGGCACTTATCTCATGCACAACGGACTGACCTTGCCATGGACGTTCCCAGACCGCATGTGGGTCGTCGAAGGCAGCCGAATAAAGGACGCACCATGACAGATACGATCGCGCCAGACTGGATCGCAGCCGACTGGGGCACCAGCAACTTGCGCGTTTGGGCAATGTCTGCAGCTGGTGATGTACTAGCAGAAGCGTCGTCGGATCAGGGTATGGGTAAGCTGGACCGTGCCGGGTTTGAACCTGCACTAATGGACGTTGCAGGCAAGTGGATAAAAGGTCCAATGACTGTCATCGCTTGCGGCATGGTTGGTGCGCGCCAAGGCTGGGCTGAGGCCAAGTATGACCGCGTGCCGTGTCCGGCAGCGACCAACGGCTTCACGCCTGCGCCCACCAAGGACGCAACGCTAAATGTCCATATCATTCCCGGTATCTCGCAGGACAGCCCAGCAGATGTGATGCGCGGCGAAGAAACCCAAATCGCAGGCTTTTTGTCGCGCAATCCCGGCTGGGACGGCGTCATTTGTCTCCCCGGAAGCCACACCAAATGGGTCCACGTCAGCGCCGACGAAATTGTCAGCTTTCAAACCTACATGACTGGCGAACTCTTCGCGGCAATTTCGGATTACACTGTCCTCAAACATTCCGTCGATAGCACCGGTTGGGATGACGCTGTTTTTGAAGCCGCAGTGAATGAGACGATGTCGCGACCAGAACGCCTTGCCGCAAACCTGTTTTCACTGCGCGCCGAAGGCCTATTGCATAACATGAACAACGAAGCGGCACGCAGTCGTCTTTCTGGCCTGCTCATCGGTACTGAACTCGCGGGTGCAAAGCCCTACTGGCTAGGCCAGCAAATCGCTGTCATTGGTGCAGGCAACATTGCCAGCCTTTATGTCAAAGCCCTTGGCCTGCAAGGCGCACCCGCCACACAAGTGCAGGGCGATAGTGTCACCCTCGCCGGTCTCATCGCGGCGTATCGCCGTTTGAAAGGATAATACCATGTCCCACCTCCCCCTCATCGCGATCCTGCGTGGCGTCACCACATCCGAGGCCGCGGCAATGGCCGAAGCGCTTGTTGACGCGGGCATCACCCAGATCGAAGTTCCCCTGAATTCCCCAACCCCGTTTGACAGCATTACAGCAATGAAAACGGCAGTGGGCGACACCGCAATCATCGGCGCAGGCACAGTGTTATCCACCGGCGACGTCGGTCGGGTGCGCGATGCGGGCGGCGAACTCATCGTGTCCCCCAATTGCGATCAGCGCGTGATTATGGCGACCAAAGCAGCAGGCATGGCTAGTTGGCCCGGCGTCATGACCCCAACCGAATGCTTTGCAGCGCTCAAAGCAGGGGCTGATGGCTTGAAAATCTTCCCAGCCAGCCTTTTAGGCCCCGACGGTATCAAAGCTATCCGCGCTGTGCTACCTGCTGGTACGCAGGTTTACGCAGTCGGCGGTGCTGGTGCGGATAACTTCCGCCTTTGGATGGATGCGACAGTGGACGGCTTTGGCATCGGTTCTGCCTTGTTTAAACCCGGATTTACAGTGGCCGATGTGGCCGAGCGAGCAAAAGGTATGGTCGCAGCATACGAGGCTGCAAAATGATCCATAACGACACACAATGTGCACTTGGCGAAGGCCCAATTTGGCACCCAGAGCGGAAACAGTTCTTCTGGTTCGACATCCTGAACAACCGCTTTCAAACTGACGACAAGCAGTGGGACTTTGACGAAAACGTCTCTGCGGCAGGTTGGGTGGACCACGATGCATTTCTCATTGCGTCTGAAACCCAGCTTTTCACCTTCAACATTGAAACCGAAGAAGAAATCTACGTCTGTGGCCTAGAAAGTGATAACGCGATCACGCGGTCCAATGATGGTCGTGCAGACCCACAGGGTGGCTTCTGGATCGGGACAATGGGCAAGAACGCAGAAGATAAAGCGGGCGCAATATATCGCTTTTATCAGGGCGAACTGCGCAAGATTATCCCAAACATTACGATCAGCAACGCCATTTGTTTTGCGCCTGACGGGGAAACCGCGTACTACACCGATACGATCGTTGGAAAACTGATGGCCACAGACCTCGACAATGATGGTTGGCCCGCAGGCAAACCGCGTCTGATCTTGGACCTTCACACAGAAGACTTCGGGATCGACGGCGCAGTTGTCGACGCCAGCGGTAACATCTGGAACGCACAATGGGGGGCGGCCCGTGTCGCGCAATACGCCCCAGACGGCATGTTCCTACAAGCCGTCAGCTTCCCCGCTAAACAAACGTCCTGCCCGGCTTTCGGTGGCCCCGATTTGACTACGCTTTACTGCACCTCTGCGACCCAAGGCATGGACACCCCCGGCCCCGACGACGGCAAAACCTTTGCCATACAAACTCAAACCACAGGCCAAGCGGAACATCGCGTGATCCTCTAGGCGCGACCCACTTGTTCATTTCGCCATAACAACTCAAAAGGCACCGTCATGAAACGCACCCTCGGCGTCTGTTATTATCCTGAACATTGGCCAGAAGACCGTTGGGCAATCGACGCCGCCCAGATGGTTGCCAATGGGCTAACATGGGTCCGCATCGGTGAATTCGCATGGTCACTGATGGAGCCAACGCCCGGCACTTTCGATTGGGCATGGCTAGACCGCGCCATCGACACACTCGGCAAAGCAGGCCTCAAGGTCGTGCTTGGCACCCCCACAGCGACGCCACCACGCTGGATGATCGATAAATGCCCAGACATGCTTGCTGTTGATGCAAACGACCAAGTCCGCAAATTTGGATCACGCCGCCACTACGACTTCAGTCACCTTGGTTTCCGTGAAGAAGCCAAACGCATCGCCAGACTGATGGCCGAACGGTACGGTCAAAATCCCTATATTGCCGCATGGCAAATCGACAACGAATACGATTGCCACGACACAACGCTGTCCTACTCAGATGCCGCAAAAAGTGGCTTCCAAGACTGGCTCGCCCAGCGCTATCAATCGACAGACGCGCTGAACCGCGCATGGGGCAACGTGTTCTGGTCAATGCAATACGACAGCTTTGACCAGATCGAGCTTCCAAACCTAACGGTCACAGAACCCAACCATCCGCACCAATTGGCCTTCCGGCGCTATTCATCAGACCAAGTCGTCGCGTTCAACAAAGCCCAAGTTGACGTTATCCGCCCCCACACCGACGCCCCACTGATCCACAACTATATGGGCCGCATCACGACATTCGACCATTGGAAAGTCGGCGCAGACCTCGATATCGCGTCATGGGACAGCTACCCGATTGGGTTCTTGTCTGACCGGATTGAAGGAACAACTGCGGAAAAGCAGACGTATCTACGCCAAGGTCACCCCGATAATCAAGCCTTTCACCACGACCTTTACCGGGCTGTCGGACGCGGACGCATGTGGGTCATGGAGCAGCAGCCGGGGCCAGTAAATTGGGCGCCTTACAACCCAGCCCCCCTTCCCGGCATGGCTCGGCTTTGGGCGTGGGAGGCCTTTGCGCATGGTGCCGAAACCGTCTGTTATTTCCGGTGGCGACAGGCCCCATTTGCACAGGAACAAATGCATGCTGCCCTTTTGCGACCTGATGCAGAGCCAGCGCCTGCCTTAGCCGAAGCGGCAAAGGTCGCTCAAGAATTGACCCAAATGCCCGATGTCGGGACCGCTCAATCACCTGTTGCGCTTGTCTTCGACTACGAAAGCGCTTGGGCGTGGGATGTACAGCCCCAAGGTGCGGATTTTGATATGTTCCGGCTTGCGTTCGCGGCTTACCGTGGCTTGCGCCGCGCAGGTCTGAATGTGGATATCATTCATCCAGAAACCGCAGACTTGTCCGCCTACAAACTTGTGCTCGCACCCGGTTTGATGACGCTCTCTGCGCCATTGCGCGCTGCTCTTGCAACGTTCGATGGCATTGCACTGATTGGCCCAAGAACGGACACTAAAACGGATGAACTGGCCATTCCGACGCCGCTTGGCCCGAACCTACCCGATACAGATGTCAGCGTGATAATGTCGGAAAGCCTGCCACCGTCAGATGCCATCAAGCTCCAAAACGGTGGTAAATTTCTGCATTGGTTTGAACATCTTGATGGCAATGCAGACGTCTACCTTGCGACCAAATCCGGGAAGCCTGCGATAATGGGTAGTGGGACAATCCGGTATCTTGCAGGCTGGCCAGACGACAAGACGTTCGACAAAATCATTGGCAATCTATGTGATACCTTAAGCGTTGAGACCTTTGATCTGCCCAAAGGCCTGCGGATCAGGGATACGGCAACCCACCGCTTTGTGTTCAACTATGCGCCCAAAGCCCGCAAATGGGGTGACGTGATCATCCCAGCAGCTGGGGTTCATTGGGAGGAGCTTTAGCCATGTATTTTGGTACCAGCAGTACAGATGTGGACGTTGAAAAGATCACAATCTCTGCAGGTGAGCTGTCGGTAAGCATCCTCACGTGGGGCGCAATTATCCAAGACGTGCGGCTGGCGAGTGTCGATAGGTCGCTGACGCTAGGCTCAGATAATCTTGACGATTACGAGGGTGTTTTACGCCACCACGGCTCTCTCATTGGCCCAATTGTGAACAGGATCAGCAACGCCCGCGTTGAGATTGATCGCATGATGTATGAACTAGAGCGCAATCAGGACCGAACCATCCACCTGCATTCTGGCGCAAAGGCGACACACCTTAAGGCGTGGACACTTGCCGACAGCTCCGACTCTCACGTGACCTTGATGTATGAATTACGCGATGGGGATTGCGGGCTGCCGGGTAACCGCGTGATTACAGTCACTTACCGGGTGAGCGCGCCCGCAACGCTTTCGATGGAAATCACCGGGACCACGGACGCGACTACCGCGATGAGCTTTGCCAACCATAGCTATTGGAACCTTGATGGATCGCAAAATTGGGACGGCCATACCCTTGGTATCATTGCCGATCATTATCTTCCCGGAACTGCGCAATGTTATCCAACAGGTGAGGTCATTGAGGTGGATGGAACGTCGATGGACTTTCGAACACCGCGTAGGATTGATCGCACAACAGACAGCTTTGACAACAACTTTTGCTTGTCTGACCACCGTGTGCCGTTGCGAGATGTCCTGACGCTTGCTGGCCAAAGCGGTGTGTCCATGACCATCGCGACAACCGAACCCGGCATACAAGTTTACGACAACAAAGAAGGCGCACGCCCGGGGCAGTCTACATTTGAAGGTCTTGCCTTTGAGGCCCAATTTTGGCCTGACGCCCCAAATAATGCAGATTTTCCATCCATTCTTTTGCGGCCAGACGAGACATATACGCAAGTGACGACTTGGACATTTGCCGGGTAAGGGGGCCAACCTCCGTGCAGCGGAATCGCCCACCGTGCCCAGAACAAGAATACCAGCACACTCCTAGCTGTGCATTGCGTATTTTGATGATCCAACCGTTTGGTTGCCTTTAACAGACGACACCGCGTACCTTGCATAAATGCCAGCCCTATGTCGCGAATGCCTAACCCAATTTGAAGACGGCACCCGCTGCCCGTCGTGCCGGTCCCCCCGTGTCACCCGGCACGATGAACTTTGGGACTTAAAGATCGCACACATGGACTGTGACGCTTTTTATGCATCCGTTGAAAAGCGTGATAATCCAGACCTCGAAGGCAAGCCTTTGATCATCGGCGGTGGCAGACGCGGGGTCGTGTCCACAGCCTGCTATGTTGCGCGGATCAAAGGCGTTAAGTCCGCGATGCCGATGTTTCAGGCGCTTAAGCTATGCCCCGATGCAATCGTCGTAAAACCCCGGTTCGCGGCCTACACTGAAGCATCGCGCGCAATCCGTGCATTGATGGACGAACTAACGCCTGTCGTTGAACCGCTATCGTTAGACGAGGCATTCATGGACATGACCGGGACCGCGCGTCTGCACGGCGCACCACCAGCTGTTATGCTTGCACGGCTTGTAAAACGCATGAAAGATGAGGTTGGTCTGACGGGGTCTATCGGATTGTCACACAACAAATTTCTAGCCAAAGTCGCCTCTGATCTTGAAAAACCACGTGGTTTTTCCATCATTGGTAAAGAAGAAACAACCGCATTCTTACGCCCAAAATCCGTCCGTCTCATCTGGGGCATTGGCCCCGTTGCACAAGACTCGTTGAACAAAGCTGGCATCCAAACTTTCGACGACCTGCTGCGCTGGGACCGGCGCGATCTGTATGATCGGTTTGGGGGCATGGGCGAACGACTATATTCCCTTGCGCGGGGCGAAGACGGGCGGCGCATCTCGTCCCATACCCCGGTCAAAGGGCTGTCGAACGAAACGACGTTTAACGAGGATACGGCAGACCTCGACATTCTGGATGGGCACCTTTGGCGGATGGCCGAAAAGGTGTCCGCCCGTGCGAAGGCCACACATAAAGCAGGGCGGGTTGTGACGCTAAAACTCAAAAGCTCCGACTTTAAGTTAATCTCCAAGCGCCAAAGCCTGCACCACCCGACGCAAATGGCCGACAAAATCTATCGGACCGCACGGGGTCTATTTGATCAGGTTAGTAACCGAGGCCCATTTCGGCTGCTGGGCGTCGGTATATCAGAGATCGGGACAGACGGGGATGCAGACCGCGAAGGTGATCTGCTTGATCCAGGTGCCGAGAAGCGTGCAGAGGCGGAACGCGCCGCTGACAAAATCCGTGAGAAGTTTGGGGCAGATGCGATCATTAAGGGGCGGGCGTTGCGGTAGGAGGCACTCATTCAGATTGGGCATCACGCCATTCAACAAAGGACTTAGTCAGCGCGTCGGCAATTCCTGCAGCCACCCCGTGAGAACGATCCAGTTCTAGGTGTAGCGCAGTTAAGTCTTCGATCATCATTTCACAACCATCTGG
>JAPKCP010000151.1 GCA_028822885.1 Yoonia sp.
GATGGCTGGCAAAACAACGCTAGCGATTGCGCATCGCCTGTCCACAATCGCGGCAATGGACCGTATTGTGGTCATGGATGGAGGTCAGATCGTCGAACAAGGGTCGCATGATGCCCTGCTGGAACAGAATGGTCTTTATGCCCGCCTCTGGGCTCGACAATCAGGTGGCTTTTTGGTGCAGCATGCAGGAGCAAGTTAGGAATAACGCCATCAGCCCAAAGCGGGCGGGCGCATCTCGCGGCGAAGGTCCGGTCTGAGCCCAAGTTACCCGAATGCTGCTGCATTGCGTATGTGCGGTTTCACTTCATATAATTAATAAGGATAGTACGAGATGACAGTTGATGAGTGACCCAAACGATCTGCACGCCTTTCTTGATGAAGCATGGCGTCACCTTCAACGAGGTGTGGCCGACAGCCGCTCGCCTGCGCGCTACCCCGTGTTTGCAACCGTAGCGCCAAATGGAACACCTGAGGCGCGGACAGTGGCGCTGCGAGGTGCGTCCCGATCTCAGTCTATGCTCGAGGTTCACACCGATATCGCAACGTCCAAGGTCGTGGCGCTGCAGCACTCGCCGAAAGCTGCTTTTCACGTTTGGCTGCCGCGCGCAGATTTGCAAATTCGGATCACTACAACTGTGGACATCCAGACAGGGACCGACGTTGACCAGCAATGGGATCGCATTCCAGAAGGGTCGCGTGTTTCTTATGGCACGCACCCAACGCCTGGCACCGCCATTTCAGATGCGTATACCTATGAAAAACCAAGCGAGCGTGAACGCTTTGCAGTTTTGCGGTGCACAATATTATCGATAGACCTCGTGCAGCTTGGCGCACGCCATCGACGCGCTGGATTTTGTCACGAAAACGACTGGGCGGGCAAGTGGCTGGCGCCGTGATGGGGAGGTCCTTACGCGTCTAGTTGGTGAGATATTCAGATATTCGCTAGACGTACAACGACGTATGCGGCAGCACCAATATGAACCAACGTCAGTATAACGGACGCGCCGTGTAGGACGTTGAACCGTTGTTTTTGTTTTGCGTCCGTTGCGGCGTTGATCATGGGCATCAATATCTGACGTGCGAAAATAGTCGTTACAAATATGACGACCATAATTGCCGCTGATATGGCATCGCTGGAAAATGATGCCAACGCGGCGATGGCTGCCGTTACAAGCACGAAGGCGTAAAAATGCGGGAATGCTTTGCGGATCAACGCGCTGGCCGTTTCGGCAGGAAGGGCCGTGAACAAAAATGCGGCGAAGGCGAAGGAATACAAAGTCATACCACCAAACAAAAGTGCTGTGACTAAAAGAGCATAGGTGGTCATTTTGTAAACTCCGGCAGGCGAGCAATCCCCATGTAAAGGACGGCTTTGATTGGTAATTGTCCAAACGTGATGTCGCCACGCATGTTCAAACCACGCGGCCCAAGCCCGGTCTGGGGCCCAACGACAAGACCAGCCTTGCTGAGCGCGTCCCGCAATTCGCGGGGTTTAATGAACATTGATGGATCATGCGTTCCCTTTGGTAAAAGGCCCAGCACATCTTCGGCAATCGTGATAGTGGCCAATCGCGCGATCATGTTTCGGTTTATCGTATCGTACAAAAATAAACCGCCAGGTTTCAGCACGCGCGCGACTTGCGCTAAAACCTCTGTAAGGTCAGTGACATGCTCCAACACATCGACACACACCACGGCATCGAAATGATCGTCAGGATAGGGCAGATTTTCACCGAACCCGACATCATATTGGATCGCGTGACCCATGTGCTTGGCACGCGCGGTCGCGGCGGTGATGGCCTGCGCCGCGGGGTCAATTCCGGTGACATTTGCGCCCTTGTCCGTAAGCGCCTCAGCCATGAAACCACCGGCACAGCCCAAATCCAGTACAGTTATGTCTGCCCAATCAATGTGACGATCAAACCACGCCAATCGTCCTGGCACCAAGTTTTTCAATGTCCGCACCCAGCGAATATCGTCAGACCACCAGTCGGCGGCAACATCATCATAGATATCAAGATTGTTGCGCTGTTTAATCGCCATTTTGATCTGCTCCGCTTGGGGCTGTAATCTGATCTTGATGTAGTAATTAGCCTAACCTAAATTCGCGTCCAGTGACCCCGACGAAACGTCGCAATCCGCTTAAGATTATCTTGGCTTGGAATGGCTGAAAAACACCCTAGCTCGTATGGAAAACAAACGGCTGTTCGCCCTTTCATGAAATCAGGAAACCAAAAATGATCCGCGCATTTGCGATATTCACCGCGACGTTTTTTGCAACGCAGGCCGCCGCACTCGACCTTGACACGCCGTTCCAATCCATAAGCGGTGGCACGATTTCGATCGCACAATGGGACGGCCAGCCTGTGTTGGTGGTAAATACCGCATCTATGTGCGCTTTTTCTGGCCAATACCGCGATCTGCAAAACCTTTATGATCAGTACCGTGATCAAGGTTTAATCGTACTCGCAATTCCATCGGACGATTTCAAGCAAGAGCTGGCAACCAATGCCGAAGTAAAGAATTTTTGCGAACTTCAGTACGGCATCGACATGCCAATGACCGAAATTACACGTGTCAAAGGCACAAATGCGCACCCGTTTTATCAATCTTTACGAGAAGATGTGGGTTTCACGCCGCGTTGGAATTTTAACAAGGTCCTGATCGATCGGAGCGGTGATGTCGTCGAGACGTATGGTTCGCAAGTTTCGCCAATGTCGTTAGCCATAACGCGCCAGATTGACGCGCTGATTGAATAGTTGTGGTTGAAGCGGTGAATACAATGCGATCCCGAATGTTTGCCGCCGTAGGGTTGAACTCTTTCAGTTCAGGGTCACCCTCCTGATTGGACTTAAAAAGGACTGCAATATGTTAGACGGTATCGCGACCCGAAGCGCTGGCCTCTCTGCACTGCATGCATTCGTGCCCGCCATGGGGAAGCGTTACGAAAACGGGCGCAACTATGATCACGGTCCGGGCCAGCATTCCGCCGTGTCGGTCCTGTCGCCCTATATTCGCCGCCGTATACTGACCGAAGACGAAGTTGTTGGCGCTGCTCTTGTCGCCCACGGACCGGACGACGCGCGCGTATTTGTGGAAGAAGTCATCTGGCGTGGATATTTCAAGGGCTGGCTTGAGCGGCGACCACAGGTTTGGGACAGCTATGTTGAAGGTCTGAACACAGATCTAGTGTCGCTGAAACGCGACCGCCGCTTGCGCCGCGATGTTGAACTTGCCGAAACGGGGCAAACCGGGCTGGATTATTTTGACACATGGACTGTTGAGCTGGTCGACACCGGCTATCTGCACAATCACGCCCGTATGTGGTTTGCATCGATCTGGATATTTACCCTTGGGCTGCCATGGCGTTTGGGAGCTGATTTTTTCTATCGTCACTTGCTGGACGGGGACGCGGCAGCAAACACGTTGAACTGGCGGTGGGCTGCGGGGCTGCACACCCGCGGCAAACCCTATCCTGCACGTGCCCAGAATATTTCCACGTTTACAGGCGGGCGCTTTCACCCGCGCGACTGGGACCTAGCTAAAGTCACGCAGGGGTTGGAGGCCACCGAACCAGATGGATTGCCAAACGTCATGCCTCTTCGCGAAATGCATAAGCCAGCGCCAAACGTGCCAACCGCGTTGTTAATTACTGATGAGGATTGCCGTATCGAGGACTTTGATTTGTCCGGTCTTGATATCTGCGCCACGGCGACCTTGGTGTGTAGCCATTTACGTTCGCCGCGCCCTGTTGCGGCAATGGTCGATACATTTGAACGCGCCGCATTGGCGGACGCCGCCCTGCGGCTTGATGTTAGTCCAACACACCTTACGGCCAATGATCCGCAGGATTTCACAAACTGGGCCGTCGCTAGTGGAGCCAAGCAGGTTTTTACACCCTTCGTGACACGCGGACCGCTGCGTGATTGGTTCACGTGTGCAGAAGTTATCCTCGCACAACATGGCATCACACTGTGCGAACAACGCCGTGTTTGGGATGACGCGATTTGGCCGAACGCCACGGCGGGCTTTTTCAAAGTCAGAAAGCAAATTCCGCGTATTTTGGAAGAAACGGGGCTGGTATGACGGACATTATTATTATCGGTGCGGGCATCGCGGGCTTGGCCTGTGCGCGTCGCCTGACAGATGCAGGCCTGCACGTAACCGTGATCGACAAGGGACGCGGTATTGGTGGGCGTGTCGCCACACGGCGTGCGCGTGATCTTCGATTTGATCACGGTGCGCCGTATGCGCACGCGCAGGGGGCGAAATTTGACACCGTATTACGTGGCTTGTGCGACAATGGTCACGCGGCCTTGTGGACCGATAGTGAGGGGGAGATGTGGACAGTAGGAACCCCTGGGATGTCAACAATTCCCAAAGGAATGGCAGCAAGATTGGATGTGCATCTCGCGACACAGGTTCGCGCGGTGGTGCCAAACGGGTCGGGTTGGTCCGTGCAGTGCGATGATCAGAAATATGATGCGCGCCGTGTCGTTATAACTGTGCCAGCACCACAAGTGGCCGGTCTTTTAGGCGCGCATCATCCGTTGGTCGCGCAAATTGCAGATGTTGAAATGTCACCTGGTCTGACGTTGATGGCGGCCGTGTCAGGGGATGCGCCAACTGCGCGTCTTGGCGAACCAGACGATCCTTTGGCGCTCATCACACGCGACAGCGCCAAACCAGACAGACCCCAAATCGATGGCACCGCATGGGTCGCGCAGGCAGGGCTCGCGTTTAGTCACGCCCATCTTGAAGATTATTTACCAGATATCGCGGCGCGGATGCTGCCCTTATTGTGTAACCGATTGGGCATCACATCGGATCGTGTGACCCATGCGGTGGCCCATCGCTGGCGCTATTCGCGCGTGGCCAGCCCCCTCGGCCAACCGTTCGCGCGCACGCCAGATGCAACCCTATATCTTGGCGGCGATTGGTGCGTTGGTCCGTTAATTGAGGACGCATGGACCAGTGGCACCGCCATCGCCATTGATATGTTGGCGCAAACCACATGATGCGTGATCCCCGTATTGCGCGCCTTGTGGTCTTGATTATGGCTGCGATCAAACCGCCCTCAGGCGGTCCTCGCATTGCTTTGGCATTGGGAATGGGCTTGGTGTGCCACATCACGTTTGCCGTTGCGATATTGGCGATGATTGCCGCGATGTTCTTTGGTCTTAGCGAAAGCTTTGGAACTGTCCCTTGGCCTTGGGCCGTTTTGGCGAATTTGGCGTTGATCGTACAGTTCCCGATTGTCCACTCTATCCTGTTGACCAAACGGGGTGGCCATTTGCTGTCCCGTCTGTTTCCGGGCCCTCATGGCAGCACGCTGGCGACGACGACTTATGCAATTATCGCGTCCGTGCAGCTGTTAGCGTTGTTCGCCCTGTGGACGCCGTCTGGAATTGTGTGGTGGCGCGCAGAGGGTGCTGTGTTCTGGGCGCTCGCGACGGCCTACGCCGCAAGCTGGCTTGTGTTAACAAAAGCCAGCTTTGATGCAGGCGCCGAAGTTCAATCCGGCGCGCTTGGCTGGATGTCATTGCTGGGGCGTATCAAGCCCGTATTTCCCGATATGCCGACGCTCGGATTGTTCCGTCTGATCCGCCAGCCGATCTACGTGGCATTTGCCCTGACGCTTTGGACGGTGCCGGTCTGGACGCCGGACCAGTTGGTGCTGGCGGTGTGTTATACAGCCTATTGTCTGCTGGCACCCCGGCTAAAGGAACGTCGCTTCGCCGCGCGCTATGGCGACCGGTTTCAGCTGTATCGCCGAACAGTTCCCTATGTCGTTCCACTCCGAACGCCAACAAAAGACGATTGAACGATGCAGTAGCGGCAGATTGACGCGATCAGCGTCCATGTCGAGGTCTCGGGCGGAACCAATCAGATCAGAACGTCATGTATCTGGAGAATAATGCAAAGACCTTGCTGTTGGTTGAGGATGATGACTCGCTGCAGTCCCGTCTTGGTATCGCAATGCAAAGACGAGGGTTTGAGGTTACTTCTGCGGCGAGCGTGACAGAAGGGCTACGCGTTGTTCTCACCGCAGCGCCAGATTACGCAATTATCGATCTGAGATTGAGAGATGGGAGCGGGTTGGACGTCGTGGAGGCATTAGAACAAAGGCTACCGGATGCGCGCGCGATTATTATAACAGGGTATGGCAATATCCCGACTGCCATTGCCGCAGCCCGACTTGGGGCCATCGATTATATCGCGAAACCGGCCACCGCAGACGAAATTGTTGACACGCTCATGCCCCCAAAGGGCACAAGGCCACCAGCACCGGATGCTCCCATTTTTCCCGAAGATGCGCGATTTGGACACATCGAACAGTTCTTTCACGGCGCGGGTGAAAACGTGTCAGAAACCGCGCGACTGTTGCAGATGCACCGTCGAACATTGCAACGCATTCTGCGCCGACACGGGGTCGTCAAAGATGCAGCGCAACCACAATGATGTGATCGCACACCAGAGCATCTTAGAAAAAAATGTCGCAGACCACGCGTGCCAAAATGGACCGACCATCTACTTTGACGGGTCGTGCGCACTGTGTTCGACTGAGATAAGCCACTACGCATTGCGCGTGAGCGGCGACAAACTGGGGTTTGTTGATGTATCCAGCAATGACGCCCGACTTGGCGACGATCTTACATCCCAAAATGCAATGCGTCAGTTCCATGAACGCCGATTAGATGGCTCACTCGTCTCAGGCGCACGGGCGTTTATCGAAGTTTGGAACGCGTTATCTGAATGATAATGGGTCGCCCGTATGGCCAAGACCCGCGGCGTGTTGCCAATTCTTGAGGTCGGATACCGCGCATTTCTGCCGATCCGTCCCTTAATATCAAAGGCGGTCGATTGGTTCATCCGTGCGCCCGCCGCGTTCCAAAAAAGGGAATTCAACACAAACAGCAAAAGTAATTAGTCGTGTTCACCGTCGTGACGGCGCCCTGCCCCCCGCATGAACAGCTGAGGCTTTGTCGCAGCCGCCGTGTATGTCGCGACAGTAATTGCCGCAGCGCCAATCAAGACGGCATGACCAAGAACGCTCATTGCCATCACAGTGTAACTTCCAAGGGCGATACCAAAACTAACCGCCCACATCAGCCCCAATGTCTGCAAAACTAAATGCCGCCTCTTGGTGTCCGGAATATGGCGGAGCGGACTTACGTCGGAGTTGAAAATAAAATTCCATCCGGAAACGACGAGCTGTCTCATGGTGCGGTCCTTCGTTTGACTTGAGAAGTTTTCAGGCGGTCTGGTCGCGGTTTGGCGTCTGCTTTGTTTCACAGCCTATTCTATCTGCTTTCTCGCGCATGTACGACTGCTCCATTCCTCACTGTGGTCTTTAACTTACCGCGCCAATTCAACGACTGCAGATTGACGTCGTGTAAATCGGCGCGGTTGGCAACAATATCTTCGCACAATTGCACAGCATGAACCGCCTGATCACGGGAGAGGTGTTTATACGCTAGCCGCGCCAGATGTTCGTACCAGACGCCGTTGCATACAGTATCGAGAACGATGCGCTGGCAACAATGATCATTGTGAACAGGCCACCGGATGCCGGATGCCGGAATTGCGCGCCATCTGTGGCATGATCTCTTTGGTGAGCATGAGATAGCGGCTGACGAGGTCGGCGGTGCTGCACTGGGTTGGATTCACACTGCACCTTTTTCGTTAAGGCGGAAGACAATTAATGGCGCGCCGTACGATAACAAGTGTTGCACACGGCGGCGTGTTATTCGCGACCGGCTATCCCGACGATACGTCCAACCTACACAGCAAGATTTAGATTTTTGAATTTGTCATAGAGTCCACACTTTTAGTTTCAGTAATTTCCTTTGATACCTCAGCGCATTTGTCTGAGGGTCAATTTAGGCTTGGATCGGCCATTCAAGGCCATCCAAAAATTACCGTTTGTGGGATTTATCGATTGCCGCTGGCTGAAT
>JAPKCP010000152.1 GCA_028822885.1 Yoonia sp.
GCTTCTGCCGCGGATGTTTTCACAACAGTTTTCACTGGGGCAGGTGTTGGAATCGCTGCAAATAACGGCAGATCATCAATGATCGCTTTCCTGTTTGTCCCACCTTCGCGTTCACCCTTTTCTAGGGCTTCAAGAACAACTTTCGCTCGGTCCACGACAACCTGTGGCAACCCAGCCAATCGTGCTACTTGCACGCCGTAACTGCGGTCTGCAGTCCCCTTGCGCACTTCATGCAAGAAGATCACGTCGCCTTCCCATTCTTTCACGGTGACAGTCGCATTATCCACGCCGTCTAATTTCGCGGATAGCGCCGACATCTCGTGATAATGCGTGGCGAATAGGGCGCGACACCGGTTCACATCGTGCAAGTGTTCTAACGTGGCCCATGCAATTGATAGGCCATCATAAGTCGCAGTTCCCCGCCCAATTTCATCTAAGATCACCAAAGCCCGATCATCCGCTTGGTTTAAGATCGCAGCTGTTTCCACCATCTCAACCATGAACGTCGATCGCCCTCTTGCCAGATCATCAGACGCGCCAACACGGCTGAATATCTGGCTAACAATCCCAATATGGGCAGATGTTGCAGGCACAAAACTGCCCATTTGGGCCAGAACCGCAATCAATGCATTCTGTCGGAGGAATGTGGATTTACCGGCCATGTTCGGACCGGTCAGCAGCCAAATCGATTGATTAGACAAATTACAATCATTGGCAATAAACGGCGACCCTGATTTCTGCAAAGCGGCCTCAACCACTGGATGCCGCCCACCTTGCAAATCAAACGCGCGGCTATCGTCCATCTTTGGACGCACCCAGTTTTCCAACCCAGCGAGATGTGCCAAGGCAGCCGTCAAATCAATTTCACTTAACGCCCGCGCCAAAGCCCCCAACGGTCCGGCTTGTGCAATAATCGCTTGTGTTAGAGACGCATAAAGCCGCTTTTCGATCTCAAGCGCCCGACCACCCGCATTCAAAATCCGCGTTTCAATCTCTGACAGTTCTACAGTCGTAAAACGAACCTGATTTGCGGTTGTTTGCCGATGAATGAACGTCTCATTTAGTGGCGGAGTCATCATCTTTTCGGCATGAGTCGCGGTCGTTTCTATGAAGTATCCCAGCACATTGTTGTGCTTGATTTTGAGCGCGGACACGCCGGACATCGTGATAAATTCTGCCTGCATTGCCGCAATCACTGACCGGCCTTCATCCCGCAAGGTCCGCGCTTCATCGAGTTCCGCGTCGTACCCTGACGCAATGAAGCCACCATCGCGGGCAAGAAGTGGGGGCTCTGCAACTAACGCTTCATCCAGCAACTTCAGCAAGTCATCATGCCCGCGCAAGCCGTCAACGGCTTCTCCTAAAACATTAGGCAAATCACCAGACAGCGCTGAAAATAGTGTCTGTGCATGGCCAATCGTGTTGCGAATGGCCGTCATGTCACGCGGGCCACCACGGTCCAAGGCAAGCCGTGACAGAGCCCGATCCAGATCATGAACACCCTTTAGGTGATCACGCAGATCCGCCGTCAATCGCGCATTATCCGCCAAATATGCGACTGCCTCTTGCCGCTCCTGAATGACCGACAGGGTGCACGATGGCGACGACAGCCGCCGTTCTAGCAAGCGCGCACCACCGGCAGTCACTGACCTATCAACCGCGCCAAGCAGCGATCCCGCTCGCCCACCATTCATACTATGTGTTAATTCCAAAGACCGTCGCGTTGCCGCATCAATCTGCATTGTGGCCCGCTGACCTTCCAATACAGGCTGGCGCAAAAGGGGTAATTTCCCTTTTTGAGTAATTTCCAAGTACTCAACCACAGCCGACATCGCGGCAATTTCTGCCCGCGCAAACGCCCCATAGGCGTCGAGTGATCCTACTTTATACAGACCTAGTAGCCGCTTTTCGCCAGCCGTACTATCAAACGCAGCAGCGCCTAAAGTTGTGACAGCAATGTCAGATTCAGAGACTAACTCACCGAAATCGCGCTCCGATCCATCCACAACGATCAATTCGCGCGGGGTTAATCGCGCCAACTCTGGACCCAAAGCGACGCGTGGGCAGGTCATCACATGAAACGCACCAGTGGAAATATCGACCCAAGCCAAGGCGCATTCATCCCGTACAACAGCATAAGCCGCTAAAAAGTTGTGCCGCCGCGCGTCTAGCAATGAATCCTCAGTCAATGTGCCGGGTGTGACTAGCCGCACGACCTCGCGATGCACGACAGATTTATGACCACGTTTCTTCGCCTCAGCGGGGCTTTCCATTTGCTCACAAACCGCAACGCGAAATCCTTTGCGGATTAGCGTCAGGAAATATCCCTCAGCAGCGTGATGCGGGACGCCACACATTGGGATGTCCTTGCCGTCGTGTTTTCCACGTTTGGTTAATGCAATATCTAAGGCGGCCGCAGCCTGCACGGCATCGTCGAAAAACATCTCATAGAAATCGCCCATTCGGTAGAACAGCAAGGCATCTGGATGCGCCTGCTTGATCTCCAAGAATTGCGCCATCATCGGCGTGACTGCAGTCTTTTCAGTAGCCATGAAAGGCCCCCCCGGATCATTGAAATCATAATACCGAGCGGATGTTAGCGACGAAACCCCGAAAGAGGCCGTTGCCCTTTTGTTTAATCCCCCCTTACAAAGGTTGGACGCTTTGAGGAGGACTGACATGGCCAAGATGAAAATGACGCGAGAGGACGCATTGCGGTTCCACATCTCGCCGACGCCCGGAAAATGGGAAATTCAGGCCACGGTGCCGATGACAACGCAGCGCGATTTGTCGCTGGCGTATTCCCCCGGTGTGGCGATCCCATGTGAGGAAATCGCGGCTAACCCTGCCACTGCATATGATTACACGAACAAGGGAAACTTGGTTGCTGTGATCTCGAACGGGACGGCTGTTCTGGGCCTTGGTAATCTTGGCGCGCTGGCTTCAAAGCCAGTGATGGAAGGAAAGGCAGTTCTGTTCAAACGGTTCGCTGACGTGAATTCCATCGACATTGAACTGGACACTGAAGACCCAGATGAGTTCTGCAATGCGGTTCGCCTGATGGGTCCGACGTTCGGTGGAATCAACCTCGAAGACATCAAAGCCCCTGAGTGTTTTATCATCGAACAGCGCCTCAAAGAAGAAATGGACATCCCTGTCTTCCACGATGATCAGCACGGTACGGCTGTGATCTGTGCTGCGGGTCTGATCAATGCGCTCCAAATTTCTGGTAAGAAAATCGGTGACGTAAAGATCGTCCTGAACGGCGCTGGTGCTGCTGGCATCGCCTGCCTTGAGCTTCTCAAGGCAATGGGTGCGAAACATGACAATTGCATCATGTGCGACACGAAAGGCGTGATTTATCAAGGCCGCACCGAAGGTATGAACCAGTGGAAATCAGCGCATGCTGCGAACACGGATACGCGGACTTTGGCAGAGGCGATGGATGGCTGTGATGTCTTCCTAGGTGTGTCTGCAAAAGGGGCTGTGACCCAAGATATGGTGATTTCCATGTCCCCGAATGCGGTCATTTTCGCGATGGCGAACCCTGATCCTGAGATCACGCCAGAAGAAGTTCACGCCGTTCGTGATGATGTGATTGTCGCCACCGGGCGCTCTGACTACCCGAACCAAGTGAACAACGTTCTTGGTTTCCCGTATCTATTCCGCGGTGCGCTCGACATTCATGCACGTGCTATTAACGACGAAATGAAGATTGCCTGTGCCCAAGCGCTTGCTGATCTCGCTCGCGAAGATGTGCCGGATGAGGTTGCACTCGCTTACGGCAAAAAGTTGTCGTTTGGTCGTGATTACATTATCCCAACCCCCTTTGATCCACGTCTCATCTATCGTATTCCCACCGCGGTTGCGAACGCTGGCATGAAGACTGGGGTTGCTCGTCGGCCCATTGTTGACATGGACGGTTACGAGGCATCGCTCAAGGAACGCATGGACCCAACTGCGAACATGCTCCGCAACCTTAATTCGCGTGCGCGGGCAAACCAGTCCACGGTTGTCTTTGCTGAAGGCGATGATCCTCGTGTGCTGCGTGCTGCAGTCACATATCAGCGGTCCGGCTTTGGCCGTGCGCTGGTTGTTGGTCGCGACGACGACGTTGCGGCAAAGCTGACAGCCGAAGGTATGGCTGACGCAATTGGTGAGCTTGAGATCGTGAATGCGGCCAAAACCCAAGACTTAGAGACGTATAAAGACTTCCTCTATGCGCGCCTCCAACGTAAAGGTATGGATCGCCAAGACGTCCACCGTCTTGCTGCTCGCGACCGGCATGTGTTCGCGTCCTTGATGGTTGCACACGGTCACGCCGACGGCATGGTGACAGGTGTGACCCGGAAATCAGCGCATGTGCTTGAACTCATTAACCACGTTTTTGATGCTCAGCCGCATGATGGTGCGGTTGGCGTGTCTGCGATCCTGCACAAGGGGCGCATCGTGCTAATGGCTGATACGCTTGTCCACGAATGGCCTGACGAGAACGATCTGGCGGATATTGCAGAAAGGGGTGCATCTGTGGCACGTGAACTTGGCCTTGAGCCGCGCGTCGCTTTCGTCTCGTTCTCAACATTTGGGTATCCCGTGTCAGAACGGTCTGCGAAAATGCACATTGCGCCAAATATCCTTGACCAACGGCGTGTGGATTTTGAGTATGAGGGTGAGATGAACGTGGACGTTGCCTTGAACCCCACAGTCATGGCGCAGTACCCTTTCCAACGGCTGACCGGTCCCGCAAACGTGCTTGTTGTTCCTGCCCGTCACTCCGCCTCAATTTCAGTTAAATTGATGCAGGAGATGGCTGGGGCGACAGTCATTGGCCCGATCCTTTCTGGTGTTGGTAAGCCGGTGCAAATCTGTTCAACCACCTCTACGGTGAACGATATTCTAAACATGGCGGTTATCGCCGCTTGTCGGATCGGATAGAGTATGGCGATCTGGAATTTAGGCTCTATCAACGCAGATTACGTTTATTCTGTACCGCATATCCCTGCGCCGGGTGAAACTTTGGCAGCCACAAGTCGCAAGGTTTTCCTTGGTGGTAAAGGTGCGAACATGTCAGTCGCTGTGGCCCGTGCTGCAGCGCAAGTCAAACACATTGGTGCCATCGGGGTCGATGGCGCGTGGGCAAAGGAACGTCTTCTCGAATACGGCGTTGACACACGGCACATCACCACGCTTGAGGGTGAAACAGCCCATGCGATTATTGCGGTTGATGCAAATTCTGAGAACATGATCATTTTGCACCCAGGCGCAAACGTAAACATCCCGCAAGCCGTACTACAAAACGCGCTGTCAGAGGCGCAAACTGGTGATTGGTTTATCACCCAGAACGAGACGAACCTGCAACGTACAGGCGCGCAACTTGCTAAAAAAATGGGTCTTAAGGTAGCTTACGCCGCAGCCCCTTTTGATGCGGATCGGGTGAAAGCCGTCCTCGAATATCTCGATTTTCTGATCTTGAACGAGATAGAGGCAGAGCAGCTTAGGCAAGCCACTGGGCAGGATCCGCAGGATCTTGGCGTTGGCGACGTTATTGTGACTTTGGGTGCAAACGGAGCGGATTGGTACGGGCGGCAGGGTAAACAGCATTTTGATGCGATCAAGGTGGACCCTGTTGATACGACTGGCGCAGGCGACACCTTTACTGGTTACGTCTTAGCGGGTCTTGATCGTGATCTTCCAATGGCGCAGGCGATTGGGCAAGCTCTGAAAGCTGGTGCGTTGATGGTCACACGTCATGGCACTGCCGACGTTATTCCTGACCTGTCTGAAGTGCAGGCGTTTCAGCCATAACATCTGCATAGGCGGGGTAGGTTTGTAGGAAATGACCGACCCCAATGGCGATCACGAGGGCTAAGGTTTTCAGCGCGGTCGCGCGCTTTGATTGGACTTTCGACATAAGATATTTCCCCCTTAAGGGCACCATGTCCGCAAAAGTGTTTCATGCGCAATTCAAACTTCCGTGACCTTTTCGACTTGGCAGCGTTTCGCCGGCAGCCTAGCGTCATCTTGAATTGTAAAAGGCCGCGCCATGACTGACCATCTCACAACCCACCAAGCCGAAGAAGACGCGCGTAATGATGCGATCTTGATCTATGTTGACGGTAAAATTGTCCCAAAGGCACAAGCGGTTGTTAGCGTTTATGACAGTGGTTTTATGTTGGGCGATGGGGTCTGGGAAGGGCTCCGGCTGCACAACAACACATGGGCCTTTGCTGAAGAACACCTTGACCGGCTTTTCGAAGCTGCAAAAGCGATTGACCTCGACATTGGGATGGACCGAAAAGGTGTATTTGCTGCCTTGTTAGAGACACAAAAAGCGAATGGCATTACCACTGATGCACATGCGCGCATGATGATCACGCGGGGGGTGAAAATTCGACCCTTCCAGCATCCGAATTTGTCCCAATCTGGACCAACTTTTGTGATAATTATTGAACATTCAAAGCCTAAAATCCCGCGCCCGATTAGCCTTGCCACGGTGCCGCACCAGCGCGGATTGCCCATGACGCAGGATCCGAAGCTGAATTCGCATTCAAAGCTCAACTGCATCCTCGCCTGTATAGCGGCCCAAAAAGCTGGTGCTGATGAGGCGTTGATGCTTGATGTGCATGGTTTCGTGAACACAACAAACGCCTGTAACTTCTTTATTGTGCGCAAAGGCGCTGTTTGGACCTCGACTGGGGATTACTGCATGAATGGGATCACCCGGCAAAAGGTGATTGATTTGTGCCGGGCCAACGATATCCCAGTGTTTGAACGGAACTATTCGCTGGTCGATACCTACGGTGCCGACGAGGTGTTCCTGACAGGAACTTTTGGCGCACAAACCCCCGTTGGATCAATAGATGGACGCCAAATCGGAGACGGACAGCTAGGTCCAATGACGACCCGATTACGAGAACTTTATGCAGATATGGTCGCCAAGGAATGTAGCTAATGCGCATCGCGATGTGGTCTGGCCCGCGCAATCTGTCGACGGCGATGATGTATGCCTTTGGTAATCGCGCTGACTTTGCCGTTTGGGACGAACCATTTTATGCGGCATACCTGAAAAAAACTAGCATCGACCACCCTCTGGCAGCTGAGATTATCGCGGCACACGAGGGCGATCCAGTCAAAGTTGCAGCGCGCTGTCTTGATACTATTCCGAACGAAAAGCAGCACTTTTACATGAAACACATGCCACATCATATGATTGACGGCATCCCCCTTGATTGGGCACGATCATGCACGAATATTCATCTGATCCGGCATCCCGCACGGGTGATCGCAAGCTATGCTGCTAAGCGCGAACAGGTCACAGTGACTGATCTTGGCTTTGGGCAGCAGGCTGAAATGTTCGATAAAATTGGTGGTACGGTGATCGACAGCAGCGATATTCGCAATGACCCGGAAGAAATGCTACATCTGTTGTGCGATGTCATCGGCATCGACTTTGACCCGGCCATGCTGCATTGGGCGGCGGGTCCGCGCAGTGATGATGGGGTCTGGGCAAAGCACTGGTACAACGCCGTGCACAAATCGACTTGTTTCGCGGGGGCAGAGGGGCCGCTGCCTGAGTTGACTGGTCGCGATGCCGAACTGCTAGCGGAGTCGCTGCCCCATTATGAGCGTCTTGAGAAAGAGAAGATTTGATCGCTACTGTTCAGTAAATCACACCATCAGCGCCAGAATCAAACTTTGGCGATCCGTTCAGCAGCACGTGATCCACGCCCCGCTGAAAGAGTTGCACCATTTCCTTCGAGGTCACGATTTTGTCCGACGATCCCGTGCCGCGAGCAGTTTCAACCGCAACGCATTCAGTTGGATAAACCCTTGCGCATCAGTTTGATCGTAAGCACCTGCATCGTCTTCAAATGTCACATGCGCTTCGGAATAGAGACTATTTTCTGACCAAC
>JAPKCP010000153.1 GCA_028822885.1 Yoonia sp.
CTTTTGGGTGTTGAGGCCAAGGTTTGTGACGCTGCAGGGCTAGAGCTTCCCCGTGGGGAAATCGGTACGCTAGAGGTGCGCGGGCCCAATGTTTTTACAGGCTATTGGCAAATGCTGGAAAAGACGGCGGCAGAGCTTCGTCGTGGCGAGTTCTTTATCACTGGGGACCTCGCGCAACAGGACGCAGATTGCTACGTCACGATCGTGGGACGTGGCAAAGATTTGATCATATCAGGTGGTCTGAACATCTATCCCAAAGAGATCGAGGCCGTGCTTGATGCCCAACCCGGCGTGATTGAGAGCGCAGTGATCGGTGTTCCGCATTCCGATTTAGGTGAAGCTGCGGTTGGGGTGCTTGCCACTTTGGACAGCGTGGATACAGATGCTGTGCTGGCCGCGTTGCGCATTACTTTGGCTCGGTTCAAGCATCCACGCAAGCTAATCATCGTGTCCGAACTGCCGCGAAATTCCATGCGTAAAGTCCAGAAGGCTTCGCTACGGGAAGTCTATCGCGATCTGTTTGATTAAGCGTTGGACGCTTGCCAGCGGGGCGAGTTGTTTTGGCGAAATGAAGGTGTAAGTCTTGTGGAACCTTCCCCGCCGGGAAGACGTGTGTTGGTGTTAGGTTTTGTTAAGGCGCAAGGGGTTCTGGTGCTAGTTTCTGACGTCTGAATGGAGCGCGCGGTGCTGCGCCTCTTGCTGGTGGGGATCGCCCGTGTCACTTGTCGCGCAAATCAAGGAAGTGCTCCCGATGCGTATCGCCTGTCTTCATACTGCCAAAATTCATGTGGCTACGTTTAACGCGCTTTTCGCCGAGAAGGCACTGGACGCCCAATTGTTGCATGTCGTTCGCGAAGATTTGCTTGCACAAGCGCAGGCTGGTGGGCTTGAGAGTGTCGGTGAGGCTTTGTTCAACGCAATGGCAGAACTGGCGGAAGCGGATGCAATCCTGTGTACCTGTTCGACGCTTGGCCCGTTAGTTGATCAGCTGAATAACCCCAAGGCGGTTCGTGTTGACCGGCCTGTCATGGAGGCTGCAGCAAGCGTCGGCCCTAAGCCGCTGTTGGCGATTTGTCTGGAGAGTACACGCGCGGGATCATTGGAATTGCTGATGGGTTCGGGCGCTAATTTGACCCCTACAGTCCATGTGTGCGCCGGTCCATGGGCATATTTCGAGGCAGGCGATTTGGTGGGTTTCGCAGATAGCGTCGCGGCTTCTGTGCGAGGGGTAAGTGCCGGGCATAATTGTGTTGTTCTAGGCCAAGCCTCAATGCGGGTGGCAGAGCCGTTGTTGCGTGATTTGGGCATGCCTGTTTTGTCGTCGCCTACTTTGGCTGTTGATAAGGCCATTGGGGTCGCACTGTCATGAAACTGGGGATTGCAACGCTGGTGCTGGCCTATGGGTTATCCCAGTTTTACCGTGCGTTTTTGGCTGTCTTAGCCCCTGATTTGCAGGCTGACATTGGGGCGATGCCTGATGACTTGGCGACTGCATCGGGCGTGTGGTTCTTGGTCTTTGCTGCGATGCAAATTCCGATTGGGGCCGCTTTGGACCGGATTGGACCGAAGGTCACGGCCGTTGGATTGTTTGCGCTGGGCGCGGGCGGTGGCGCCTTTGTCTTTGCGATGGCCCAAACGCCTGTCCACATCACAATCGCGATGGGTCTGATCGGGCTTGGGTGTGCGCCTGTCTTGATGGCCAGCTACTTTATCTTTGCCCGAATTTATTCACCCGCTGCGTTTGCTACACTGGCGGGGGCAACGATTGGGCTTGGGTCACTGGGAAACTTGGCGGGGGCCTCGCCGATGGCTTGGGCCGTCACCATGTTTGGATGGCGTGAGACCATGCAAGGGCTTGGCATTACATCATTAGTGGTTGCTGCTTTGATGTGGTTGACCGTGAAAAACCCACCAAAGATTGAGACAGAACAACGCGGGTCAGTTCTTGATCTGCTGAAAATGCCACAGCTATGGCCACTCTATGCATTGATGCTAGTAAATTACGCCCCGGCTGCTGGGCTGCGTGGGCTTTGGGCAGGACCTTATGTGCGCGATGTGTACGGTGCGGATATTAGCTTGATCGGCCAAGTGACGTTGGTGATGGCGCTGGCAATGATCGCAGGTAGTTTCGCGTATGGGCCATTGGAGCGGATATTTCGTACCCGCAAATGGGTGATCTTTGTAGGGAACGCGATGGGGACTGTTGCGTTGATTACGCTGTGGCTTTTCCCAGCACCTGGCGTTTGGGTGTCTGCCGGATTGTTGGCCGTTATCGGATTTGCGGGGTCGTCGTTTCCACTGTTGGTCGCCCATGCAAAGGCGTTTTTCCCGCCGCATTTGACAGGCCGCGGCGTCACGTTGGTGAACCTCTTTGGCATTGGCGGTGTGGGCATCGCACAGTTTGTAACGGGCCCTTTGCACACCTACGGCCAGACCTTGGGTGGCGGTGTCACAACATCATACGTGATGATTTTCGCATTCTTCGCGTTGGCGACCTTATGTGGCTTGATCGCCTACACGTTTGTGGCGGATCGCACAGATTAGTGACGCCTCTTCCTTTTGCTGCACCTGCGCGGTAAAGGGGCGATGCTTAAACCAAGGATAGGATTAATGGGTTATAGAATCGCCGTCGTTGGCGCCACTGGTAATGTGGGTCACGAAATGCTCAATATCCTCGCGGAACGTGAATTCCCCGTGGATGAAATCGTCGCACTGGCTAGCCGCAGATCGCTGGGCAGCCAAGTTTCTTTTGGCGATAGAACCCTGAAAACCAAAGACCTTGATACGTTTGATTTCACGGGCTGGGACATGGCGCTGTTTGCCGTCGGGTCAGAGGCCACGAAAAAGTACGCGCCGATTGCTGCAAAAGCTGGCTGCGTTGTGATCGATAACTCTTCTTTGTATCGCTACGATCCGGACGTGCCGTTGATCGTGCCAGAAGTGAACGCCCATGCGATTCATGGGTATTCCAAGAAGAACATCATTGCGAACCCGAACTGTTCAACCGCCCAAATGGTTGTCGCGCTTAAGCCGTTGCATGATCGTGCGACGATCAAGCGTGTTGTTGTATCCACATACCAGTCTGTTTCTGGCGGCGGTAAAGCTGCGATTGACGCGCTGTGGGACGAGACAAAGTCGATCTACAACCCGACTGATAACAAGACCCAAGACGTGTTCACCAAGCAGATTGCGTTCAACGTGATCCCGCATATCGACGCGTTCATGGAAGACGGCACCACTAAAGAAGAGTGGAAGATGGTCGTCGAGACGAAGAAGATCATCGACAAGAACATCAAGGTCACAGCGACCTGTGTGCGTGTTCCCGTGTTTGTTGGCCATTCCGAGGCGATCAACATCGAGTTCGAAGAGTTTTTGGACGAAGATGAGGCTCGCGATATCTTGCGCGAAGCTCCCGGTATTATGGTGATCGATAAGCGCGAAGACGGTGGCTACGTGACCCCGATCGAATGTGTTGGCGATTTCGCGACATTCATCTCCCGGATCCGTCAGGACAGCACGATTGATAACGGTCTGAACCTGTGGTGCGTGTCTGATAACCTGCGCAAGGGTGCTGCTTTAAACGCGGTGCAGATTGCAGAGTTGCTGGGTCGTGAGTGTTTAAAGAAGGGCTAAGGCGCTTCGTTAGTTATTGAAGAGGCCTCGCATTTGCGGGGCCTTTTTTGTTTGTGGGTAAAGGTTTCGGGGCCATTACCATAAGGCTTGATCATATTAAGTGTTAAACAAGGACTTGTGCGTACAATTCATCCCGTGACAACTCAGCCTTCCTCTTGTTGAAAATAACTTCGCCGCGCTGCAAAATCGAAAACTCAGACCCGAGATCGAAAGCGAAGTCGAAGAATTGTTCGACAAGCACAATCGCCATATCGCCTTGTTCGCTTAACAGGCGGATGACGTTTCCAATTTGCTGGATGATATTGGGTTGAATGCCTTCGGTTGGTTCGTCCAGCAGTAAGACGCGCGGTTTGGTAATGAGGGCGCGGGCGATAGCAAGCTGCTGTTGTTGTCCCCCCGAAAGGTCGCCGCTGCGACGGTTGATCATGTCCTTGAGGACGGGGAATAGGTCAAAGATTTGATCTGGAACCTGTTTGGGGCCGGGTGGCAGGCACGCAAAACCAGTTTCAAGGTTTTCGCCGACAGTCATCATTGGAAACACCTCGCGCCCTTGCGGGACATAAGCGATCCCAGCACGCGCCACATCAAAAGCGCTCGGATGATTGAGCTGTTTTCCGTCCAGCGCTATTGATCCAGTGGCATAGGGATGGCGCCCAGCGATAGCGCGCAGCAGGCTGGTTTTCCCCACACCATTTGTCCCCATCACAATCGTAACCTCACCCACAGCGGCAGTCAGGTTGACCCCATGCAGGATTTGGCTTTGCCCATATTTGAGCGTGAGATCTTTGATTTCCAACATGGTCTATCGCCCCAAATAGACGTCGATGACGTCTTTGTTTTGTGTGACGTGATCCAGCGACCCTTCGGCGAGAACACTGCCCTGATGCAGAACCGTGACTTTGCAATTCAGCCGCCGCACGAACTCCATATCGTGTTCGACGACAACGACTGCACGGGTCTTGGCGGCGCGAACTAACAGGTCGGTAGTATGCTGACGTTCGGCTGGCGTCATGCCAGCAGCGGGTTCATCGACCAGCAACAGGCGCGGGTCCTGTGCCAGCAGCATCCCAATCTCAAGCCATTGCTTTTGACCATGACTTAGCGCCCCTGATGGTTGATCTAAGACATCGGTTAACCCAATTTCATCACTGATCGCACGCACGCGGTCTTCTTGATTATTCGCAGCGCGCGTGAATAACAGATCAAACGGCCCACGTGGATTCTTGAGGGCTAGGATGATATTTTCGCGCACTGTTTGGGCTTCAAAAACGGTTGGCTTTTGGAATTTCCGACCGATCCCTTCCCGCGCGATTTGGCTTTCGCTCATGCCAACCAAAGAGATGGATTTTTCGGCCCAGCGCACATAACCATCGTCAGGTTTGGTCTTGCCCGTGACAATATCCATGAAGGTCGTTTTCCCAGCCCCGTTTGGCCCGATAATCGCACGCAATTCAGGTTCTGCGATTTGGATCGACAGGTTGTTGATCGCGCGGAACCCGTCAAAGCTGACACTGACGCCCGACACCTCAAGAAGCGTGTTCATATCCTATCCTCCTTCTTGGTGGGGATCAGGTCGAACAAACCGCCGATACCTTTTGGGAAGAACAGCGTGACGGCCACAAATGTAAGGCCAAGTAGAACCAGCCACCAATCGGTCCATTTAATGATGTAGACCCCAAGATTGATGTCAGGCGCGCTGCCGCCCGTGAACCATGACGACATGAGAGATACTGTCGCAGCGCCGATCACCGCACCGTAAAGTCGGCCGCGCCCACCAATGGCGACCCAAACGGCAAGGTAAATGGATGCGATGGGCGCCATCTCAGCTGGATTGATGATACCTGCTTGGGGGTAATAAAGCGCCCCTGCGATGCCCGCGACCATCGCTGTGATGGTAAAGACGAATAGCTTGTAGCTTTCGACGTGATACCCAAGGAACCGTACCCGCGCTTCATTATCGCGAACCGCGCGGATGACTGAGCCCAGTTTGCTTGATGTGATCCATGCGAAAAGTACATAACCCAAAGCCAGTGCGATGGCCGACGCCCAAAAAAACCACAGTGACAATGTGGCCTGTGGAATGGCGTCCAAACCGGGGATGTTTTGCAAACCTGACAACCCGTTGTTGCCGCGCAAGCCTGTGTCATTTTGGAAGAAATACAATGACAGCGCGAGCGTCATCGCCTGCGTTAGGATTGACAGATAGACGCCTGTGACCCGACTGCGAAATGCGAGCCAACCAAATACGAGGGCGAGCAGGCCGGGCACAAGGACCACAGCGAGCAGTTGTAATGTCAGGGAGTGCGAAAAGGCCCAGATAACCGGAAAGTCAGAGCTGCCAACAACGCTAAATATCTGCGTCCCAACTGCATGCGTGATTTCATCCGGCGTCGGTGGCAGCACGCCTTGTTCTAGCGACGCGACAACAATTCCGTGGGTTCGCGCATACATCAGCCACATGCCAATCGCATAGCCACCAATGCCAAAGAAGGCGAAGTGTCCAAGGCTTAGAATACCACAATAGCCCCACACCACATCCATCGCGATGGCGATCAGGCATAGGCAAAGCGTTTTACCGAGTGTTTTCAGGAATGAGGTTGAAATGATCTGCGATCCCATCGCCTCGCTTAGGACTGTGACGCCAAGCGTGAAAACTGCGAGGGCCAGAAGGAACCACAGGACCGAAGGGTTCTTGGCAATGAAAGAGCGTTCCATGATCAATCTCCTGCCGCACGGCCCTTAAGGGCGACAATGCCCTTTGGGCGAAACTGGATGAAAAGGATCACAAACAGGATCATGTAGGTTTGTGCTGCAAGTGTGTTGGATGGGTTGAACCACTCAATCCCTTTTTGGCCAAATCCGATCATGGCGGCACCCGCAAGTGTGCCCCAGACGTTGCCGACGCCGCCCACAACCACGGTCATAAAGCTTTGCACAATGTAATCTGATCCCATCTCTGACGTGACCTTGGCGTAAAGCCCAATCGCCACACCCGCGATGCCAGCGATCCCAGAGCCAAGCCCAAAGGTCAGCATATTGATCCGATCCGGGTTGATCCCCATCGATGCGGCCATACCGGGGTTTTGCGTGACTGCGCGCACCTCGAGCCCCAACCGCGTACGTTTGAGGATATAGAGGATGAGTCCCAGAAAGATTAACGCCAGCACAAAAATCGCGATCCGAATATAGCTGATCTGGATCACATCATTCAGCACCCACGCGCCTGCCAACCAATCTGGCGATGTGAGTGGGCGCGCCTGCGTCCCAAAGATGTTTTTGGCAAGCTGTTGGAGGGCGACCGAGATACCGAAGGTCGCAAGTAAGGTCTCAAGCGGGCGATTGTACAACCACCGGATTATAAGGCGTTCCATCGCGACACCGGCGGTAAAGGTGACGGCGAAAGCCACTGGCAAAGCGACGATAATCGCCACGGTATAGTTGGGAATAAACAGCTGCACGACGTAACCGCTGTAGGCGCCCAGCATGATAAATTCGCCGTGCGCCATGTTGATCACGCCCATCACACCGAATGTGATGGCAAGGCCGATCGCCGCGAGAAAGAAGATCGACGCGAGGGACAGCGCGTCTAAGGTGAGGTCTGCAACTTGTGCGACTGCGACCTGCACTTCAACGGTGTCGAGTGCGGCCTCAGCCGCCGCGGTGATTTCAGCGTTGGGTTCTGCATATAGGACGTAGAAAACATGCGCGTTCAGTGCTGCGGTGCGGTCGCTTTGCGTGATCAGTGGTGTGACCAAGCCGTCAGCGGCCAGTGCAGCATAGGCCGCCTCGCGCAGCGCGGGGTCTGACAACTGCGCAATGGGAATGCCGCCGATCCTGCCGCCGACGATATTGGCCTCAAGGGCTTGGCGGATTTGGTTTGGGGTCTGTGCCGCTGGGGCCAACCCTTCCGTGACAAGGCTGTCATAGGACGCATCTGCGTCTTCAAACGGGTCAAGCACTGCTTTGATATTCCCATCAGGAACCTCAAGCGCGACACCCGTTTGTGTTGTCAGAATTTGGTTCAAGACAGCCCGCGCCTCAACGCTCGTATCCTGTGAAAGGCTATTGATCGCAGTAATCCTGTCGACATCATCATCAGCGAATCGTGCTGACATGAAGTTGGCAAGCTGGGTTTTGCGTGTCTTAAGGTCAGGATCAACTTCGTCCGCGATTGACGCTAAAAGTGGCGCCAATTGGCTGGTGTCGGGCCGCCGCGCAATGGATGCCACCGCTGTTTCGCGCCGTGCAAGATCAGGA
>JAPKCP010000434.1 GCA_028822885.1 Yoonia sp.
GAGGTGATAATTACATTCTTCTTCTTCTAATCTTCAATACTTCTAAGCATATTTAACAAATACTATCATATACTTATACATCCAAAAGCGAGTAATCGCGGGGGTATTGCCAAGTTGTTGACCGGCCTCGCTGAAGGTATACCAGTCCGATGAACATTCCGACCACTATGCCGCGCCTGAAGGGCTTCCGTTATCCTCGTGAGATCATTGCGTACGCTGTCTGGGCGTATCACCGGTTTCCCGTGAGCACAGCCGATGTTGAAGACTTGTTGGCTGCGCGGGGCGTGATCGTCAGCCGGGAAACGGTCAGGCTTTGGGTCAATCGCTTTGGACGACATTTCGCAGATTGCATCCGCCGTGATCGTCCACGGCCGAATGACAAGTGGCATATGGACGAAGTCGTGATCTCGATCCGTGGCAAGAAGCACTGGCTATGGCGTGCGATCGACGCCAATGGCGATGTTCTTGATATTCTCGTGCAAACACGCCGAAACGCCAAGGCAGCAGAGCGCTTTCTCAAAAGGTTGGTTGCCGCGTTTGGCGAGCCGAGGGTGGTTATCACCGACAAGTTGCGCAGCTACATCAAACCGATCAAGGCACTGGCGCCAGACGCCGACCACCGCGCCCACAAAGGCCTGAACAATGCGATCGAAGTTTCGCACAGGCCGACCCGCAAACGAGAGAAGATATTGGGCGGGTTCAAATCCCGCCGACAGGCGCAGAGATTTCTGTTCGCGCATGACCAGATCAACCTGATCTTCCGCCCACGCCGATACCAACTCACCGCAACATCATACCGCCATGCCCGTTCCGATGCCTTCGCACTCTGGGTCGACTACACCACCGAGATGGTAGCGTGATGCACGCACCTACCAATCCTTCACAAGCGCGTAAACAACTTGGCAATACCGGCCTTTCCCCTCCCGAATAATCGACTTAGGGATTAGTCCCCTAAGTCGATTATTTGGTCTCCATCTTCTGATGTGCATTTGAAGACATTGGCAGTGTTTTTTGGATCATTATCACGTTGAATGACCAATGCTTTTTCAGCAGCTTCTTGGGGTGAATGAGCTTCAACATCAATGGACCATTCAACGTGATAATTTTGAATTTTTGGTTCTGGTTCATCGTCAATGATGATGTCAGTAAGTAAGCTACACATGTGAATACCCATCAACTCCATAAGCTCTGGATACTCATCAGGATCTAGCTCTAGGCTGATCATTGTGTCACCTATTGCAGAAGCGACTTTTTGTTCTTTTGTCCGTTTCATATTGGTTCCTTACATATCTTCAGGTTTGATGTGGTGTCTCTGTCCAAAGGGTACAGAGACACCGGAGGTTATCAAGGACGTAAATGTTCAACATCATTCGAAGCCAGCTCAAAAACCAAAATCATCGCTTCTTCCAGTGTTGCGCGCAGATAAGTGGTCGTGTCACGGTATTGCCAAGTTGTTGACCGGCCTCGACAAAGCCCTGTTCCAACAAATGCTAACGGGGCGCTGGATCAAGGATAAACGCAATCTAATAATCACCGGCCCGTGTGGCGTTGGTAAAACTTGGCTGGCCTGCGCTCTTGCTCAAGCCGCCTGCCGCGATGGCGTCACCGTACTCTACAAACGAATGCCGCGTTTGTTCGATGAATTGGAACTGGCCCATGGTGACGGTCGCTTTCCGCGTCTATTCAAAACACTCACCAAAACCCAGCTTCTGATCC
>JAPKCP010000154.1 GCA_028822885.1 Yoonia sp.
TAGTTGCAGCAATGGGTTTCTGCATAGGAATGTTCCACGAAATTCATCGCATGAAAGCGCTTGCCCATCAGGCGGCCCTGCATATCAACAAAGCAGACCAACACGGTGTCGATCACACCTGATTTGGCCATGGATGTCAGAGTTTCAAAGTCGCGTGGCTGGGTCATTGGGCTTCTCCGATGAGGGTGAGGTCAGCACCGGGGCGCTGACCTGTTTTAATTTCAACCGAATGTGTAAGGAGGACCAGCCTGCTCGATCACTTCGTTATAGTCGCGGAAGATTTGCACGATCTTGGCGTTGATCTCGCTTTCTTGCGCGACCTCTTCCCAGAACACTTTCGCAGCGTCTTCAACGACAACCCATTCGTCTTGCGGGATTGAACGAAGTTGCAGCTTGTCGCCCGTTGCACGCAGACGTGCTTCGCCACCCCAATACCATTGGTTGCGATACGTGTGACCGGCCTCAATGCCTGCCATAACGATGGCTTTCAGGTGCTCAGGCAGATCAGCCCAAACGCCTTGGTTCACAAAGAACGACCCGATCCATGCACCAGAGATGTTGTTGGTCAGGAAGTAGTCAGTCACGTCAGCCCAGCCGACAGTGTAGTCCTCAGTGATACCAGACCACGCCATGCCGTCGAGTTCGCCAGTTTGGACAGCGACTTCTGCATCCTCATAGGGGATCGACACTGGAATGACGCCAAACTGGGACAAGAAGCGGCCCGCAGTTGGGAAGGTATACAGCTTAAGCCCTTCTAGATCGGCCAGTGACGTGATCTCTTTCTTGGTATTGAAGTTACACGGGTCTTGGCCTGCTGCTGACAGCCATGTCACACCAACCTTGGCGTATTCTTCAGCCCAGATTTCAGCTAACCCGTATTGTTCGAACAACACTGGCACGTCAAGCGAGTGCTTCGTGGCCAACGGAAAGTAGCCACCAAACTGCTGCAACGGCGTAGGTGACGCCATTGAATCGTCATCTGAATGAACCGCATCAATGGTCCCGCGCTGTAGGGCTTGGAACAACTCGCCAGTTGGGACAATCTGATCCGCGTAGAACAGTTCGATCTCTAGCTCACCATTCGCGGCTTTGTTGATATAATCAATGACGGGCTTGGTCACATGTTCGCCCAATGCAGCACCGGCATAAGTCTGAAAGCGCCATTTAATGGCAGTTTGCGCACGCGCCACGGCAGGAGCTGCTAAAGCACCGGCACCGCCAAGGGCTGCTGTGCGTAAGAATGAACGTCTTGAAGTCATGATATTCTCCTTGGTTGATTGAATGCTCCATTCGCGGAGTTCTTCTTTATTAATTTCCGTAAACATAATTGGGCAACCACAGGGCCAACTGCGGGAAGATCATCACCAATATAAGGGCGCCAGTCATCACGGCAACAAAGGGACCAATGGATCGGTAGATGTCTTGGATCGTAATTTCAGGTGGGGCCATGGCCCGCATCAAGAACAGGTTATAGCCGAATGGTGGCGTCATATATGCGATCTGGCAAGTGATCGTATAAAGAATGCCATACCAGATCAGATCAAAGCCCAGCGCACCGACCAGTGGCACATAGAGCGGCGCGACGATCACCAGCATCGCTGTATCATCCAAGAACGTCCCCATCAGGATAAATGACAGCTGCATCAAGATCAGGATCACCCACGGGTTCAGACCTAGCCGTTCAGTAAACAGAGACTCAATCGCTTTGACAGCACCCAGCCCATCAAACACAGCGCCAAAGGCAAGGGCCGCAAGGATGATCCACATAAACATGCAGGTGATGCCAAGCGTATTGCGCACCGAATTCTCAAACACCTCACGGGTCATGCGTCCCTTGAAGACAGCAGCCATAAACGCCGCCATCGCACCAACCGCAGAGCTTTCAACAAGCGATGTCCACCCGTTCACAAACGGCACCATCATAACCGCAAAAATCCCCAGCGGCAAAAGACCAGCCCAGAGCAAGCCCAGCTTTTCGGCCCGTGGCATGGCGCGTTCTTCTTCTGAAAGGATTGGTCCCAGATCAGGGTTCTTCCAACAACGAACGGCAATATAAATTATGAACATCGTGGCCATCATCAGCCCCGGAACAACGCCAGCAAGCCATAGTTGTCCAACAGGTTGGCGCGCAATCATCGCATAGAGGACAAGCACAACCGACGGCGGCACAAGGATGCCCAAACTAGAGCCCGCCTGAATGACACCCGTCACCATACGCTTATCATACCCGCGTTTCAGCAGTTCTGGCAGCGCAATGGTCGCTCCAATAGCCATACCAGCGACTGACAATCCGTTCATGGCTGATATCAACACCATCAGCCCAATTGTTCCAATCGCAAGCCCGCCGCGCACACCGCCCATCCAGACGTGGAACATCCGATACAGGTCATCGGCAATTTTGGATTCCGACAGCACGTACCCCATGAAAATGAACATCGGGAGTGTCAGCAGAGGATACCATTTCATCAACTTCATTGCCGCTGAAAATCCGATGTCAAATCCACCCCTGTCGCCCCACAAGAGAAGCGCTGCAACGACAGCGATAAACCCAATCGCGCCAAACACGCGTTGGCCAGTCAGCAACATCAGCATCATGCTCGAAAACATCAATGTGGCGATCAATTCATACGACATCAGATCGTCTCACCTTGTAAACGCAGCACGTCTTTTAAAAATTCTGAGATACATTGCAGCAGCATGAGGAACATGCCCACAATCATCACCGTCTTGATTGGCCAAAGGTATGGGCGCCACGCTGAGTTGGATTGCTCCATCCGTCCGACTTCCTCTGCTCCAGTGACAAGGCCTGCAAAGAACGAAAACGGCTCTTTCCCCCAGTAGCCCAGTGAATAGGCAGTGGAACTGACTGCGCCGTAGATCAACACACACAGATAGAAGATTAAGAAGCACACTGTGATCAGATCCCAGATGGCCTTTTTGCGTGGCGACCAGTCACCATACAAAAGATCCATGCGCACATTAGACCCAAGTTGGATCGAATATGGTCCACCAAGGATGTAATAAGCCACCATCACAAATTGCGCCATTTCCAGCGTCCAAAAAGACGGCACAAAGAACGCTTTGCTGACCGTGGACCAAAGCAATACACCCATCAGCGCGAAAATACCGTACATGGCGACCCGGCCCACACGGTAATTCACGGCGTCCACCGCCCCAATATATCCACGTATCATTCGGTGCATGTCACGCTCCTGTCAGCACAGGCATCAACCAGCCAAGCAGCAATCATATCAGCCATCTTGATCTGGGCCTCGGCGGTCTGGATCAGGTCATTGCGAATTTCGAGCATAACATTCAGATGCCCACCGGAAATCGCGTGCTCTTTTAACGTGTGGGTGACACCATCGCCGGCCCCATACGGCTGATTGCATTGCACGTCCGCCGGCGTATGGCGTTCAGCAGTCTGCATCATCGCATCAGCTAGCAGTGTATCCGTATCGTGCAGCACGCCAATTTCGACTGCGCGTGCCACACCATAATAAGTCGGGGTAAAGCTATGCACCGTCACAATGATCGGATTGTTGGTGCGGGCGATTTGTTCCGATAGCGCGGCCTTGAACGGCACATAATAAGTCTGAAATCGGCTATCACGCTCTGCCTGCGTCAGCCCAACATTCCCTGGAATATCCACAACTTCACTGCGCGTAGGCATCGCATCAACGGCCCCCGGCGGACGATTGCAGTCATAAACCAGCCGCGAAACCGTCCCTGCCACCAGTGCTGCATCCAATCGGTCAGCCAACTGCCGTGCAACGCCCAGCGCACCCGGGTCCCAAACAACATGGGCATCAAGCAAATCGGGTGAAAGACCAAGATTATCGAAGGCTGCGGGAATAAAGTTTGAGGCATGTTCGCAAACCAGCACAACAGAAGACGATCCTGTGGCGTTCACCACCTGAAAGGAATCGTTCACATTTTTGCTTGATCCAACCAACATTTCGCCTCCATCTAAAAAACAAACTGCTTGCCAAACAGGGTATTTGTCAACACAATTCTGAAAGATATACCACAGAGCGTACTGCATTGTAATATTACCGATCAAAAAGGAGGCGCTTTATGTCTGAAGCCACACTGACAATTTCAGATCGGATTCAAAGTAAACTGGACGATCTGACCCGTGCAGAACGTCAACTCGCGCAATCCATCCTCGAGAACTATCCCGCGTCAGGACTCGGCCCACTTAGCGTATTGGCTAAGGATGCGAACGTATCAGGGCCAACGGTCGCACGGATGGTGCAAAAGCTTGGTTTTAAGGGGTATCCTGACTTTCAGGCGGCCTTGCGCGAAGAACTCAAGGCGAAGGTCAAAAGCCCAATCGCCAAGCATGACACATGGACCGAAGGCGCACCATCAGGCCATCTGCTGAATCGTTTCACCGATGCCGTTATCGACAATATCCGCCATACGCTTGGCCAAATTGATCCTGATATGTTTGATTCCGCCTGCGATTTGGTCGCTGATCCGAACCGGCATGTTTATATCGTAGGGGGGCGGATTACACATACGCTGGCTGAATACCTGTTCTTGCATATGCAAGTGATCCGACCAAACGTGACGCATATCCAGACCACCTCTAGCACATGGCCGCATTATCTTTTGAACGCGCAAGAAGGTGATATTTTTGTGATTTTTGATATGCGGCGCTATGAAAATAACACCCTCAAGCTTGCAGAAATGGCCCATGCCAAGGGCGCACGGCTAATTTTGTTCACTGATCAATGGCGATCACCGGTGCATCATCTTGCAGATATTAGTCTCAGTGCGCGCATTGTTGTCCCCTCTGCTTGGGATTCAACCGCTACGACGCTGCTGCTTGTTGAAACGATGATTGCTGCTGTCCAAAACGCGGACTGGCCAGCCACGAAGGACCGTATTGAAGCGCTGGAAGGGATGTTCGACCAAACAAAGTTGTTCAGAAAGTTCATTTAACAATCTCAGGCGTTCAACCCAATAACTGCAATTCCGATAGCCATCAAAACAGCCGCACCCAATCGGCGTTTCCAGTTGCCTTCCTTAAGCACCAAAAACCCGATCAACGTCGCAAAGATCACAGAGGTTTCGCGCAAAGCTGACACAGCGCCCAATGGCGCGAAGTTTTTAGCATACAAGATCAAACCATATGCAGTCATAGACACCATGCCGCCTGCAATACCAATCGCCAAAATTTTGACAGGCAATTGCGCCAAGGTGTCCCGCCTTCGCCAGCCGCAGAATCCAGCAATGAACAAATGCAAGAACGCCCCCCACGCCCAATAGCTGAGGGTATTGCCTGACAGGCGCACGCCAACGCCATCCACCAGCGAATAAACAGAGATGCACACGCCCGTAGCAAGCGACAAAAGTAAGGCTTGCTTACCAATCCCGGACCGCAGGGCCTTCCAATTGCTAACCAGAATCCCGGTAATAATTAGCCCGATGCCGATCCATACCATCGGCGGCAGCACCTCACCCAGCAGCAGAAATGCCCAAAGTGAGACCAGCGCCGGGACGATGCCTCGGGCGATGGGGTAAACAACGCTTAGGTCCCCGTACTGATAGGCGCGGCCCAAACAATAGAAATAGCCAAAATGCACACCCGTCGACAGCGCGATAAAAAGGAAAGCCTCAGCACTTGGCAGCGGTAAGATCACCACCATCACAGCCCCCGGCAAAACATGGCCAAATGCAACAAGGCCAAGCGTCGTGGTGCGATCAACCGCCGTTTTGACAATGGCGTTCCAGACAGCGTGCAGCATGGCCGCAGATAGGATGATCGCGATGATTGACGCGGACATGGTGGACCTCTGATTGAACCAAGCGGGGTAAGCCCACCACAACCGTGACCGAAAAATTCGGAAACGCCCACAAAATTGATCACATTCATATCACATTTCTGATCATTGCTCTTAGCCTCGGCCTTCTTTGCCCACGGAGGAGCAAAACACACTTTCCAGATCGCTAAAATTGAGCATTAGTCAGGCTAGCGGCATCAAAAAGGATTCGCAAAGTGGGCAGCACCAAAAACGTCCTGTTTATCGTCATAGATCAGCTTCGGGCCGATTGCGTTTTTGGCGATCTTGCCGAGCATTTAGAACTCCCAAATTTGCGGGCATTGATGGCGGACTCAGTGACGTTCCATCGCCATTATTCCGTTGTGAACCCTTGCGGGCCTTCACGTGCCTCGCTTTTGACGGGGCAATACGCCATGAACCACCGGTCAGTGCGGAACGGCACACCGCTGCGCCACGACACACCAAATATTGCGATTGAAATGCGCAAAGCCGGATATATGCCAATGTTATTTGGCTACACCGATACGTCGCAAGACCCCCGTGTGTTCGATGCCAATGATCCGGCACTCCGCAACTACGAATACCACATGGCAGGTTTTCAAGAAGTGATTGAAATGCGGTCTGAGATGTCATTCCCTTGGCGCTCTCACCTGATCAATCAGGGCTATGAGTTTGACACGTACGAGAGCGTTTTTCAGTCCGTCTCGTCGGATGGCGAGACGCCCAAGATCAATGACCCCGCGATGTACCGCGCCGAAGACAGTGACACGGCTTTTCTGACAGACCGCTTTCTAGCCACAATGCCCGCGCACAAGGGGCAGAACTGGTTTGCGCATCTGACGTATTTCCGTCCGCATCCTCCGTTTGTGGCCCCCGCCCCATTTAATGACATGTATGATCCTGCGAAAATTCCTCACCCGACCCGGCTTGACGATCCGGCAGCGGAAGCGGCCGTGCATCCGTTTCTGGCCCCAACGATTGCGCACAAGTCAGCTGCACAAAATGTGGTTGGCCTTCCAGATCTTGAGGCGACAGACGAAAATATCCAAACGCTACGCGCTGTTTATTTTGGCCTCATTACCGAAGTTGACTTGCATCTTGGGCGGGTGATTAAATTTCTTAAGGACAGTGGCCAATACGATGACACGCTTCTTGTTGTGACTTCAGATCATGGTGAGATGCTGGGTGATCGACACTCTTGGAGCAAATTCACCGTCCACAACGCCGCCTATCACACCCCCCTGATCATTCGCCAACCCGGTAATGATGCGCGCGCGGGCGCGATCGTGACAGAACCTGTTGAGACAATCGACATAACCCCAACAATCCTTGATTGGGTCGGCCAAGACATCCCAAACGCAATGGATGGCAAATCATTGCTCCCCCTGCTCAAAGGTAAGGTGCCGGACACTTGGCGCACCTATTCGTTTTCTGAACTGGATTTTGCCGAACCCCAAGAACCCACTCTTTGGGAACAAGCCCTTGGCACTGGTCCTAGCGATTCGTCGCTATCAATCTTGCGGGATAAGCGGTTTACGCTGGTTGAGTTTGCAGCGGACCTGCCGCCAATTCTGTTTGATTACGATCACAACGGAGAGGCGGAGAACGTCGCAGATCAGCCAAACTACCAAGGCGACCTGAACAGGTTAACCCGTCAGATTTTGCGGCACCGGATGAAAAACATGGATCACACGCTGTCGCTGTTTTCAATTACAAAGGATGGCCCACGCCAAAAGCTGCGGCATCCACGGGTCTAATTTTCAACCGTCTTGATCAATTGGGAACATAAGACGCAGCATGTTCATGTATCCCAAACGCGCACAGTCCAGCTCCAACTGTCGCGCACGATAATGCATCCAGCGATAGGCGCAAGATCACACATTTCAGGCGTCACATTACATTCGCGTGCGGATCGAGAGTCACGCAGATCGGCATTTCAGGCCCCACAATCGTGCGGACCCGGCACAACATCACACCTTCACCATCGCCGCAGAAATCAGTGATCATCGCCCCATTCAGAATGAAGAATTCCCGTCCCAAGTGCTATCAGTAGCATTCAACAACGGC
>JAPKCP010000435.1 GCA_028822885.1 Yoonia sp.
TAAAAAGTGGTCCTGGCCATGGTGTCAAGATTGTGACCAGTGGCGCAATCAGAACTAGCGCTATGGTCATTCCGATCACAGCCGCCCTATGTGCGGCCAACTCTTCCGAGCGGAGCGAATGCGCTGCCTCCAAATCAGGGGAGTCCGTGTCGGGATAAAACAAATGGTGACCTCTGCATTGAGATTTTTAGAAATCTTAGCACGCTATTAGCTAAATTGTAGTCCGCGTTTTAATGCGAATGTTGGTTGAGGTAGGCCTGTATCTCCAATATGCTAGCGAAGACATGCCAAACTATCATGCAACCAAAGTAACGTGACATTCCGCATCAACAGGAACGGCATTCAGGCAATTATTTAAGTGGTTGGATGCTAATTGTCACATCCCGGACGGTAGTATGGCTGTTTCTTAGAGCCCGATTTAAAACTAGTTGAGTGATTTCATCTGGTTATGTTTCTATTCAATTGTGAAGCTGAATGGATATCTCAATGGCCTGGACTGAACTCACCCGTCGTCACCATGATAGAAAAAGCGATAAGTACGCAAGCGATATGACTGACGCAGAATGGGCGTTGATAGCGCCTTTGATGCCGCCGCCCAAGGCAACAGGCCGACCTCGCACGACATGTTTGCGCGACGTATTTGACGCGATCCTGTACATTGCAACGACCGGCTGCCAGTGGCGAATGTTACCCAACGACTTCCTGCCAGTTTCGACTGTTCGGAGTTATTTTTACGCGTGGCGCGATGATGGTTTGCTGGATGAGATAAACTGTAAGCTGGTGGAAGTCGCGCGTTTTGCCGAGGGCCGTAAGGCCCAGCCAACCGCCGGGATCATAGATAGTCAGAGCGTAAAAACAACTGAAAGTGGTGGGGTTAGAGGGTATGATGCGGGAAAACGGATCAAAGGACGCAAGCGCCATATCGTCACCGACACGGTCGGATTGTTGGTAGGCCTTGTGGTTCACAGCGCCGGAATTCAGGATCGCGATGGCGCGCCCGATGTGTTGAAATCTATCGTCTCGCGTTATCCATCATTGCGGCATGTATTTGCAGACGGCGGATATGCAGGGCCCAAACTGCGGGACGCACTGAAAGTCCTCGGCCGATGGACCGTCCAGATTATCAAGCGCTCCGATACCACAGAGGGCTTTGAAGTGCTGCCGCGCCGGTGGGTCGTTGAACGCACCTTCGCCTGGCTGAACCGATGTCGCCGCCTATCAAAAGATTGGGAAGAATCTATCGCAAGCGCAGAGGCTTGGATCCTCATCGCACACATTAGACGCGTCACACGACATCTCGCAAGAAACTGAAACCGTTCGAATAGTTTTGAATCAGACTCTTAGACAGTTCCGTTTTGGGTTTGTGCCAATCCTTCATCGCGTGCAAGGGCGTCTTACTGCCCAAGGCTGATTGCGGAAGCCGTTGATTGTAGAGCCAGACATATTGATGCAGCGTGGCTTCCTGGTCTTGTCGCGCTTACGTTCCGGTCTCTGAACTTATTTATGCGGCCTTTCGTTCAAATGCCAAGGGGCTTTTACCACCCAGCGATGAGTGACGGCGGCGCGGATTGTAGAACCCATTGATATACTGGAAGATCGCACCTTCTGCCTGACGGCGTGTGTCCCATTTGTTGCGCCAGATCAGCTCAGCCTTGATGGATTTGAAGAACGTTTCAACCATGGAATTGTCGTAACAGTTACCTTTGCCGCTCAT
>JAPKCP010000155.1 GCA_028822885.1 Yoonia sp.
CGCGCGACCTTGCCACGATGGGCACGAACCGCGCGATACGGCACCAACGGATCAATCTGGCGAATGATGCTCTCAACCATATCCCCGCCTTGGTTCACTTCAGCGACAAGTCTTTGTGCACCAAAGCGGTCCACGGCAGCGATTGCGATTTTGGCCCATTCTGTTGGCGACGTCGTATGCGCCGTTAAATCAGCCAAAACATAGGCGCGCCATGTATGGACGGGCCCCGCGGTCACAGCACCGGCCACAACAATCCCACATGCATCCGAATTACCGTGATGCGACACTGGCGGATCAACTGCGACAACGATGCGATCTAACTCAGGCACATCAGCAATTGAGGCGTTGGCAAGCGCTGCCGTCGACCACAAAGCCCCCTCTGCATCCGCTAACAAAACACCGTCCAACTCCTGACGACCCAAGCGCGTACCACCATATCGGGCGGTGACTTCCTCCATGAAGCCATCGGCAAGGTTCATCGCATTGGCTTGGGTTGGGGCATGGGTCACAACTGAACTACTGCGGTCCAACAAATTCTTCAGAACCGGCGCATTGCGCGGCGTCGTGGTAACACAAGCCTGTGGATTATCCCCCAATCGCAACGCAAACTGGAGCATATCCCAAGCGTCTTCCCCACGCTTCCACTTTGCTAACTCGTCCGCCCAAAGTGCATCAAACTGCGGGCCACGCAACGCATCAGGATCATGGGCAGAAAATACATGGGCCGTCGCGCCATTGGGCCATAACAACATCTTGCGGCCTGCAATCCACTCTGGACGGCGATCAGGCGGCGATATTGCTAAGATACCGCTTTCACCAAACACCATCACTTCTCTGGTTTGATCGACCGTCTCGCCAACAATCGCGATCCGCCGGGCGCGCCCCTTTGCGCGAGGCGTCGCCCCCTCAGCAATTGAGCGGACCCATTCAGCACCGGCACGTGTCTTGCCAGCGCCACGCCCCCCCATAATCACCCAAGTCCGCCAATCCCCCTCGGGTGGACGCTGGTGGGGCAATGCCCAGAAATCAAACAGATAGGGCAATGCTTCAATCTGCGCCGTCGTCAGTCCCTTCAGAAAGATATCCTGCCTCAAGTGCGACCCTGAGGCGATCCAGTTCGCGTCCAATATCATCGCGCGCGGCGTCATAGTCGATACCAGCGTTGATCTCACCGTTTCCGAATTTGTCATGAAAAGCCTCTTCTGCGCGCATCACTAAAAGATGGGCGCTCTGGAGTTCACTGATTTTGGTCAACATTTGCTTTGAGCTTGCATTGCTTGCGGGGCCTGCATCGTCCGACCACTTGGTCATTAACGCTCTCATATTGGCGAATAATGCTGTGATTTCTGCGATGCGCTGCCGTGCGGAAGATTCGCCTGTTGGCGGGTCGTCAACTTCGTGTGTCATGCTGCTGATGGCCTGTATGGAACTTCCGTACAGTCGAGAAACCAGCCCATACACAGTGTCCAACTGTGAGAGTTTCCTCTGGGGCAGGCCTTCTAGCGTAATTTGAAATTAGATGGCGGACAGGTTCCAAGTCAACGCCTTGCAGTCTGGCACAGCGCGGCCGGATAAACAGATCATGAATCCAAACAAAAGGGCCAAACGTCTGAAACGCTTGGCCCTCGTTGCATTACAACATGAAGCAGAAATTCTAGTTCGCAGCGTTTTCAGCTTCGATTATACGCCACCGCGCCACATTGCTGTTGTGGTCATCGAGATTGGTAGCAAACGCATGGCCACCAGTGCCGTCAGCGACAAAAAAGATATACTCAGACTCGTCAGGATTAAGCGCCGCTTCGATACTGGCCTTGCCAGGATTAGCAATCGGGGTCGGCGGCAATGCAGGAATCACATACGTGTTCCAGGGGGTCTCACGACGCAATTCGCTCCGACGAAGACCACGGCCAAGAACACCCTGACCCTCTGTAATTCCATAGATAACAGTGGGGTCGGTTTGCAGTCTCATGCCAAGATTCAAACGATTCACAAAAACGCTGGCAACCTGTCGACGCTCGCCTGGAACCGCTGTTTCTTTCTCGATGATACTGGCAAGGATCAGGGCTTCCTCAGCACTCGCAAGCGGAATACCATCTGGGCGGTTTGCCCAAGCATCGGCAAGAATACGCGCTTGGCTTTCAGTCATGCGATCAATGATCGAGGCAACTGGATCACCCGGTATGAAGGCATAACTATCGGGTGCCAAAGACCCTTCAGCAGGGGAATCGGTATAATCATCACCCAACAAATCAAGACGATTCAAAGCGTCAACGACCTGCCAACTTGTGACGCCCTCAGCAATCAACGCGCGATAACGTGTATCAGGTTCTTGTTTCACTTGGATGTATTCTGCGGGAATTTCTTCTTCAGCCGGGTTAAAGACGGCTAGCTCAACATAGCGATTTGTCGCCGGATCAAGTTCGCGGACCTGAATTGTCGTGCGAGTCACACCCACGCGGTACACGACCTCCGTTCCACAAGTGGTTCGGCCATCAAGTGTAATTTGATCAACAATAGCTTCCATTGACGACCCTGCTTCAATCAAGAAAGAACCGGCCTTGAGCAGGCTCGCTTTCTCAGAATAATCAGCACCCAAGCGGAAAACCGTAGGCGAGGAAACAGCCCCCTCAGCTTCTAATATTTTACTGACAGCCCGCATGTTTGAACCGCTTTCAACGCGCAAACAAATTGCCTGCGCTAGTGGTCCCGTAGCTGCGTATTTGCCAGTTCCCCAAGCAATTGCACCACCAAGCAAGAACAACAGAACGATGAACAACGTCAGCGCGTTAGACGCAATGTGTCGCCACATTATGTTACCTTCCTAAAGATTACGCTGGCATTCGTGCCGCCAAATCCAAAGCTATTGGACAGCGCGACATCAATCTTACGTTCACGCTTGGCGTTTGGCGCCAAGTCGATACTTGTTTCAACCGCTGGATTATCCAAGTTGATTGTCGGTGGGGCAACCTGATCACGAATGGCAAGGATCGAGAAAACTGCCTCAATCGCACCAGCAGCCCCCAACAAATGACCAGTCGCAGATTTGGTCGACGACATCGTGACGTTGGCAGCATGGTCTCCCAACAACCGTTCCACAGCGCCAAGCTCAATTGTGTCCGCCATCGTCGATGTGCCATGGGCATTTATGTAGTCAATGTCAGTTGGCTTTAGGCCAGCATCTTCAAGCGCCATCCGCATGGAACGCTCACCGCCCTCACCGGATTCAGTTGGAGCTGTGATATGGAAAGCATCGCCAGACAAACCGTAGCCAAGGACCTCAGCATAAATCTTAGCACCACGCGCTTTCGCGTGCTCATACTCTTCAAGGACCAAAGCACCTGCCCCTTCGCCCATCACAAACCCATCACGATCAGTGTCGTAAGGACGTGACGCAGCCTTGGGATTATCCGCACGCTTTGTCGACAAGGCTTTGCATGCATTAAATCCAGCAATACCAACCTCACAAATTGCGGCCTCGGCGCCACCTGCGACCATAACATCTGCGTTGCCGTACTTGATCAGTCGGGCCGCATCACCAATCGCGTGGGCGCCGGTTGAACAGGCGGTAACGACAGCATGGTTTGGACCTCTAAAGCCAAATTTGATTGAGACCTGACCAGAAATCAAATTAATCAACGCGCCCGGGATAAAGAAAGGAGAAACCCTGCGGGGTCCTTTTTCTTTGATCATGACTGCGGTCTCAGAGATTGATTTCAATCCGCCGATTCCAGAACCGATCAAAACGCCAGTCCGATTGCGATCTTCATCTGTTGCAGGCACCCAGCCGGAATCCTCAACAGCTTGCTGTGCTGCCGCAACACCAAACAAAATGAACTCATCCACTTTGCGCGCGTCTTTTGGGGCCATGTAAGTATCTGGGTTAAAAGTCCCATCAGACCCATCCCCAAGCGGCACTTCACAGGCGTAGGTCGTGGCAAGCCCACTGGCATCGAAACCGATGATCGGTCCTGCCCCCGATTGACCATCTAATAGCCGAGCCCACGTTGTTTCAACGCCATCAGCCAACGGGGTGACGAGCCCCAATCCAGTCACAACAACACGACGCATGAACTGCCCTCACCTCTTCGCGTGGTTTTTATCAAATCCACCCTTACCTCACTGCCCGCCAGAGGAGCAAGAGCACCCTGCGATTTCACCCAGCGTTATCAGATTTCCGCCAAGAACGACTCGAAAAATGTAAAAGGACGAAAAACTGCGGCGTGTCTGGGTTTCAGCCCCTATCGCCAATCCCAGTGACGCCAAGGTGGATTTCAGTCCTTCGACCCGTATTGGCGTAAGTCAAAGACTTTACCCGATCGACGCCACGCCTCTCCTAGCGACAGAGCCACCGACCATAAGCAGCAAACAAAAAGGCGACCACCGCACGAAGCAGGGCCGCCTTTCATATCACAATGTGACTAGTTTACTGAGCTGCAGAGATAAACTTTACGGCGTCGCCGAAGGACTGGATAGTCTCAGCAGCGTCATCAGGAATCTCAATGCCAAACTCTTCTTCAAAAGCCATTACCAGCTCAACAGTGTCGAGGCTATCTGCGCCCAGATCGTCGATGAAGGATGCACCCTCAACTACTTTGTCTTCTTCTACACCAAGATGCTCTACAACAATCTTGCGTACGCGGTCTGCGACGTCGCTCATGGCTAATCCTCACGGTCTGTTGGGCCGGAACCCGATTTTAGGCTGTCTTTCACGACAGCCTTTCTTTGATCTGCGTGGCCTATAGCAGAGAAATTACGCTACGCAAATGTTTTCGATGGCCCACTATTCGGGCGTTAGGTCACAACATGGCCATGCCACCGTTCACATGCAAGGTTGTACCTGTTGTATATGCGGCCTCAGGGCTCGCAAGATAAAGAACCGCCGCCCCAATTTCAGCCGGATCACCCATTCGACCTGCGGGTACATTATTGAGAATGCTCGACTTTTGATCGTCCGTCAGCTTCTCTGTCATCGGCGTTGTGATAAAACCAGGGGCAACACAATTCACAGTTATTCCACGACTGGCAACTTCATAAGCAATGGATTTGGACATGCCAACCATCCCTGCCTTTGATGCAGCGTAGTTCGCCTGACCCGGATTACCTGTGGCCCCTACAACACTGGAAATATTTATGATTCTCCCCCAGCGAGATTTCATCATCCCGCGAACAACGCCCTTACACAGACGCATCGTAGACGTCAGATTGACCTCCAGAACTGAAGACCATTCGTCCTCTGACATCCGCATAAAAAGATTGTCACGCGTGATACCGGCGTTGTTCACTAAAATATCAACAGACCCCATGGCCGCAATCGCTTGCTTAGGCAGCGCAATAACAGCCTCTGCATCACTCAAATTACATGGCAAAACGTGGGACCGTTCCAACTCAGCGGCCAATGCCTCAAGCGGTGCGACGCGCGTTCCCGATAAAGCAACCGTAGCACCGGCATCATGCAAAGCATGAGCAATCGCCCCACCAATACCACCAGACGCACCTGTCAAAAGTACATTTTTTCCTGTCAGATCAAACATGTCTGATCCTTTCCTAATCTATTTTATGAAAGTGAGGCAACGGCCGCAGCAACGTCATCAGGCATACCGATATTGCGCGAAGCAATCTCTTTGTTAATCCTGCGGATCATCCCAGACAACGCTTTACCGGACCCAATTTCCCAAACCTCATCGACGCCTTGCGTGCCCATCCACAAAACACTTTCGCGCCACCGGACAGAGCCTGTGACCTGATCAACCAACAACTGCCGGATTTGATCTGGGTCGTTCACGGCGTCAGCTAAGACATTCGCCACGACGGGAACACTTGGCTTAGAAATCACTGTATTACCAAGGGCCTCAGCCATCTTTTCTGCAGCTGGACCCATCAATGAACAATGAAAGGGCGCACTTACGGGAAGAAGCATTGCGCGCTTTGCACCCTTTTCCTTTGCTATGACAACAGCGCGCTCAACGGCAGCTTTATGCCCAGAAACCACAACTTGGCTTGGATCATTGTCATTTGCGGCTTGGCAAACTTCGCCTTGTGCAGCTTCTTCAGCAACCGCTTGGGCTGTTGCAAAGTCTAACCCAAGTAAGGCAGCCATTGCGCCAATGCCAACCGGAACAGCCTCTTGCATAGCAGCACCGCGCAAACGCAAAAGCCGTGCAGTATCCGAGATAGAAATCGCACCAGTGGCCGCCAATGCCGAATATTCACCCAATGAATGACCAGCAACATAACGAGCAGAAGTGATCATAACCCCTTCAGATTCTAATGCTTTCATTGCGGCAAGCGACGTTGCCATCAGCGCAGGCTGCGCATTGCGGGTCAGCGTCAAATCAGCGATCTCACCGTTCCAAATCAGGTCCGACAACTTTTCGCCTAAGGCGTCGTCTACTTCCGCAAAAACCGCCGCCGCTGCGGGGTATGCATCAGCCAAAGCCTTACCCATACCAATGGCTTGCGCCCCTTGCCCCGGAAATACAAATGCCCGCATACTGTGCGTCCCCATTTTTGTTAAAACTCTTTTTAAAACAATAACGCGACTGATCCTTGCATACAAGGAAAGGCACGATGCCTAACATTCTGCACCGGACTTGCATCAGCCGCACACAGGAAGTGTTCGAATATAGACCTGCCGCGTAGGCGCGTTAGTGCGTAGGATTTTGCCAATTGCTCCTAAGGATTTCTTTTATGTCTCACCCCACGAGTTATCACAGCGTCACCAAATCATTCCACTGGCTGACTGCCCTGCTGATCATTGCAATTATCCCCCTCGGTGTCATCGCAAACGGCCTTCCCTTTGAAACGAGCGACCAGCTTGCCACCAAAGCCCTTGTCTTCTCCATGCACAAAACGCTTGGCGTCACGGTGTTCTTTGTCGCCCTGTTCCGCATTTTGTGGGCAGTAACCCAAGACAAACCCGGTCCACTTCACCCAGACCGCAAAGCTGAAACCTTTGTGGCTGAGGTCGTGCATTGGGTTCTTTACATCTCGTTGGTTGCAGTTCCCCTGACAGGTTGGATTGAACACGCGGCAACGACCGGCTTTGCGCCTATCTGGTGGCCCTTTGGCCAGTCACTATTTTTTGTGCCAAAATCTGAGGCCGTGTCTGGCATCTTCGGCGGATTACATTGGATGTTTGGAAAACTGATGGTTGCCTCAATCCTGCTACACATCGCGGGTGGGCTAAAGCACCAGTTCATTGACAAAGACGCCACGCTACGTCGGATGTGGTTTACGCGCCGCAAAATGCCTATCGTCGGCGCACATATCAGCAAAAGCGGTCCACGCATTACGGCTGCACTGGCCTTTGTCGCTGCTGCAGGGGCTGCTTACGGACTGGGATTCTTTGAGAGACATGAAGCAAACGTGCAGGCCACAGCCTTAAAAGACATCGCATCTGATTGGGTTGTTCAAGACGGGGACATCACCATCGTGATCACCCAATTCGGCAGTGAAGTCACCGGCACCTTTGCAGACTGGACCTCTGAGATTAGCTTTGACCCTGCCCCAGCAGACATCATGGGGAGTGTGACAACCACTGTCGCAATCGGATCGTTGACGCTTGGGTCAGTCTCCGCAAATGCGATGGGCGCGGACTACTTTGACCTCGAAACCCACCCAACCGCGATCTTCACTGCCGATATAAAGCCGGATGGCGACGGCTTTGTAGCGGACGGAACCCTAACGATCAAAGGCACAAGCGTTGCTGTCAAAATGCCGTTCGATCTGATCCTTGAGGGTGAAACTGCCACTATGACCGGGGCGATTCCGCTGAACCGGCAAGATTTTAAAGTTGGGGAAAGCCAAGCTGACGAAGGAACGCTTGG
>JAPKCP010000156.1 GCA_028822885.1 Yoonia sp.
GCTAACTTCAGCGCGACAGGATCGTTCAACATACCGCCTGTTTCATCAACAATCGGCACGTAATAGCATTGTCCAGCAGTCATACCGCGCAGGTCACGCGGCGTCAGCATTTGCATCAAACGAGCCGCATCTGGCCCGCGCAATTCAACCTGACGTTCAACCGAAACGTCCCACACCTGCACATGGTTTTTGAGGTGGTGATAATCTTCTTCAATACTCTCAAACATCGTCGGCAAAAGCATTCGGTTATAAACCGTGTAGGCCTTTACGCCTGCTGCTTCGACACCATCACTAAATGGGGTTCGGCGCAAACGCCGAGATTGAGAGATAATCGCCATGTCAGGCCTCCGGCATGAAAACAAGATCAGTGGCTTGCGGGTTTGCGCCAGCAGCCGTGAGCATCGCGTGGATTTGTCCGCGATGATGGGTTTGGTGGTTGAAAAAATGAGTTATGCAAGTGGCCAAAGGTCGTGTCACATCAGCCTTCAAAGAGCCTGAAAACCAAGACAGATCACCCATCAAGTCAGTATTTTGTAAATTGTCCGCCCACATCTGAATGCGATTGTCAGTGCTAAGCCGTTCAGTCGCCCATTCGGAAGATGTTGGTGTTAGCTCCACACTCTTACTGATGACATTGTCGGGCGACACACCGCCGTCAAAGCGTGCCATCCAAATCAAATCGCCCCACAAGAGGTGGTTAAGCGTTCCCAAGATTGATCCAAAGAACGCACCACGATCAAACCGAAGTACGTCCTCATCTATCTTCTCAACAATCTCGCATAGTCCATTGTTTTGCCACGCATTGTATTGCGCCATCGTTTGGCAATACGCAGGCGTGATCATCACTTTGGACCACTCCAGTCAATCGGGCAAATTTCGGCAGATTTACCGCCAAAGTCCCAGACACGGCCATAGTCGCGAATGCGCGACCGCGTCCCTTGGGCGGCGATAATGTCAGAACCCATCCAGTATTTGGAGTTCGTAACAACCACTGGCTCGTCTTTGTTTTTCCCGGTGATCATCTCGATCTCACCTTGGATTTTGCGACCGATATAGATGCCGCGTTTCGTGCCATCGCGCACGATATCAACCTTTTCACGCTCAGCACCGATAATCTCAGAGACCAACATTGTGAAAAGACCCGTCGTGCCGCCGGCAGCACCTGAGAAGATTTTCAGGATGCCGTTGTAGGCCTTTTGTGTTGATCTTTCATCAACATAGGCGGCGACCTTCCAGTTGCCTTCGGCCATACGACCCGGAATATCGACAAGTAAGCCGACATTCAGGCCAGATAGGTCTTCACCCTCAAAATGGCCCTCATCAATCGCAATGGCCATCCAAGCGTGGCAGTGGCCTTCGGTCGGTGGATGCGCGCCCAATGACACAACACAAGGACAGAATGTGGTGCATGAGCAGTTCAGGAATAGCTCGCCCTTGATCGCCCAATCTGTGGGCTGCATCTTGCGGCGCTTTGGATTTTCCATACGCTGGTCAATCCGCTGCGAAATCGCAATCTGATCTGCGGGGTCTCTTGTCTTTTCAGCCATGTCTGTCCCTTTCCTATAGTACAGCGAGCAAGACGCCCGCACCGATCAAGACCACGCCAGCGGGTTTTGTCACCCGGTGTCCGATCTCAGGTAATTTTTCAAAAATCATGAACAATGTCGCGAGACCCATCCACAACAGGCTCATCACGCCGCCAACGAAGCCAAGCATCATAAAGCCCCAGCAGCAGCCAACACAGAACGCGCCAAGGCCTAGCCCCATGCGCAATCCACCGGCGAAACCCGTTTTCCAATGGCCCAGAAAATAGGTCATCGGACTGTGGCAGACACTGTGGCAAATCTCTTTTGCCCGCGTAAACTGGAAGATGCCGACCACAATCAACAGCCCAGATGCAAACCAACCAGTTGTCGAAATCCCAAGCCCATCAACAGCATTGAAGCGGATCAATAGAACCTGCACGACACTGATCAAGGCCGCAAAACCAACCCAGGTAACAAAATAACCGATCAAAACGCCAACCCACCCGGCCCGCGTGCCATCAGCGCTTTTCATCAGCGCCTCGTAGTTTCGCAATGTCGGGATCATCGTCGGCAACATCATTGCAGCCATCATGATCGCCCACATCGGGAACAACGCGCCAAAGCTGGTCATCGGCATCATGTTCATGCCGACTGGACGGCCTATGACATCGACACCGGACATCCGCGCCATCATAAACATGACCGCCCACGCACCAAGGATCGCTGCAAAAAACAGCACCCAAAGGATGGACCGAAGTGGTAATTGAACTGGTGATGTAGTCACGAATGAACGCCTCCCAACGACTCGCACTTGCCAAATCATATGTCAGACGTTTAATTGTCTGACAAATGAAAATTGACCCTGACAGTAAAATTGATCTATCCGCACAGATTGCCAAGGCTATCCGTGATGGAATTATGGCTGGCACATTACGTGTTGATGAACGCCTGCCATCAGAGGCGGAACTCGCCGAGCAATTCGATGTATCACGCCCAACAGTGCGCGAAGCCTTGAAAAGATTAGCGGCACAAAGCCTGATCCGCACGCAACGCGGCGCAACCGGCGGCGCATTTGTGAACAGACTCCGGTTTGAAGAAGCATACGGGCAACATGTCACGACATCCACGCTGCTGCTTTCGATGAACTCGGTCAGTTTTGCGACAGCCTGCGAGGCCAGGTATGCACTTGAACGCGCTTGCGCGCCCCTGTCAGCCCAACGGCGTACCGCTGATCATCTGGCAACCATGCGGGCAGAAGCACACAGGCAGGCCCAACCCGGCCTCAGCGACGAGGCATTTTGCGCCTCAGACGTTGCGTTTCATCGCGCCCTTGTGGATGCGGCTGACAACCCTGTGCTATCCTACCAGCTGGCAGGCGCTGTGGAAGCAATGCAGCCATTGATGAACATGATCACATTTACCGCGCGCAGCCGGGAAACGATTGTGCAAATCCATACCGAGATCGCAGATGCATTGGGCGCCAAAGACGCGGCAACGGCTGACGCTTTGCTCGTGCGACTTGCAGAGTATACTGAATCGCTTGCACAAAGTATTATTGCCAAACGAGACGCCGCAAAAGCGATCCGTTGACTTTGCCCACTGCGCCGCCATCTCTTTCTTGAAACCAAAGGAACGGCACCATGGACATTCTCAACATAATTTTTGCTATCACCAGCATCGGGCTTGGCTGTTTTGGGTGGCTGGCACCGCGATTCACGATGGGCACCCTCAACCTTGAGGGCCGCACTGACACCATGGGTATGTCAGAAATCCGGGCAAGTGCTGGCTGTCTATTCGTCGGTATGGGGATTGGCGCGCTTCTGATTGGGACGCCTGCGGTCTACGCAATGCTTGGGTTCTGCTGGACTGGTGCGGCTGTTGGGCGACTGACATCGCTACTGCGTGACGGGCAATCACAAAAGAAATGGACCTACTTTGCAGTCGAGGCCGCGGTTGGCATTCCAGCTATCATCGTTAATTTATAAGGGTGTTAGTGCAGGTTTCTGTTGCCAGGTACCTGCGAACCCCGCCCTACGTCGCTAAACGCAGGGAGTTAAGTTTCAATAGTTCCGACTGCTTACGCAGCCATCGCCATTGGAGCACGATTGTCATTTGCAATTGTACATGTTGTACCGATAACGGTGGTAACTCACCGAGATAAAGACACGCCCGTTCACAGTCCGTCGATCCTAATTCAGCCCCATAGTCCCCCAAATGAGAGGATTGAATGGTGGAGCTGCGGGGAGTCGCACCCCGGTCCGGTCCGGCTAATAACACGCTCGTTTATATCCATAGTCCCCAAGGAGACATTACAAACATGGGGCTTTTGGCGGGCGAACGCAAGACGCAGTTCATTAAAATATCAAAGAGCTTGTCGGTGTGCAATCTGGCAGCGCAAGCTCCTAAGCTTAAAAAATGACCAAAGCGAACAGCCTCCTTCACTTCGGGTTTTCTAAAAAGACGTTTAACTGTCGCCTATGCGACATCCCGCCACACCTGAATATCTTACGACACTAGAACGTGAGTGAGAAAGACTTTAAACCATTGGAGACTACGTCGGGGTCAGGTCTGCATTTTTAATTTGAATGCTTTTTTATGTTGTCCCGTCCTCAATGGAGCAGGACTGACCCCGACACCCCTCACCCGGATCCAGTAATGAAGAACTCACTCCGCTTCCCACACCTGCTCGATTGTGAAATCCTAAACGATCTATCCGATGATCAAAAAGCCGATTTCCTTAATCAGTTTGGTGTCCGCACATTTTCGTCGAGAACGCCAATTCTTCATCAGGGGCAACCACCTGATGGAATGTTCATTATCTCCCATGGGTCCGTTGAGGTGAGCTATCTCAGCGAAGAAGGTTTTCAGAGTATTCTTTTCCACGCTGGTCCTGCTGAAATGCTAGGCGTGATTGAGACGCTCGCCGCAAGACCATGTGCTTCAAGCTGTGTGGCAATGAACAATACTTGTGTTCTTTTCTGTCCAACACCCCTGCTGTATCAACAAATGCAGTCACCCGTTATGATCAGAAACATTGCGGGACTTGTCTATGCGACGTTTAAGCGTGAAAATATTAGTAGATCCATTAACCAGCACTATAATGCAGAACAGCGCATTTGCAGCCATCTTTGGCAACTATCTGACCCAACAGCTGAGGTTCGCCAGAGTCAAAGCTATCTGGCGACAATGGCTGGGTGCTCGCGGCAAACGGTCAACAAAGAGCTTGGGGTTTTACGAGACAGCAACATCATCACCCTTGGCAAAGGGAAAATCACAGTCCTCGATCGTAAGGCCTTAGCTGATAGGGTCAAAGCGCTTACACAAGTCCCGCATTGATACGGCCTCTATCCCAGTATGGCATGATTGCCTATTCATTCGACGCGCAGTAAATTAAATTGAGCGCTTCGCGTCCCAAAATCTAAATCAAAATGTCAGGTTTCAAAATGTCAGATATCACCCGCATCGATTCCGGTCCGCGCATGAGCCAAGCTGTAGTGCATGGTGGCGTCGCTTATCTTGCTGGTCAAGTCGGCGCAGAGGGCGAAACAGTCACCGCGCAAACTCAGGCAATATTAGCAAAGGTGGACGTGCTTCTTGACCGGGTTGGTTCCGACAAGACCAAACTTTTAACGGCGCAAATTTGGGTCGCAAATATCGCAACGGACTTTGCGGATATGAACACAGTGTGGGATAGTTGGGTCGCACCCGGCCATGCCCCTGCACGTTGGACGGGTGAGGCAAAGTTAGCGACACCGGGTTTCAAAGTCGAAATTATCATCACAGCGGCAGTTTAAACGCAGATGGCCATTCCGTTTTTGACCCCGCTTTCCCAAGCTCAACTCAGCGCGCAAGACATCCCAAATGTTTGGAAGTTTGGTATGGCAGACCGGGTCCGCTTTGGCGAGATTGACGTTCTTGGACACGTGAATAACGCCGCGTATTTGCAGTGGTTTGAAAACCTGCGCATTCACTATTTTACCGATTATGGTGTAGCCGATTATGACGGCGTACCACCAAAAATTGTTCTCAGAAACATCGGCTTAGATTTCAAAGCTGAGGTAAAGATGAACGATGTCTACATCATGACTGGGCGCACTGTTGAGATGCGATCAAGCAGCTTTACGATGCATTATGGTGTCTTCGTGAACGGGAAACTGACCACTACAGGCCACTCTGTCATCGTCAATCTCAATGACGATAACAGTAAGCGGCCCTTGTCATCCAAGTTGCGAACAACCTTTGCGACACGTGACGGTGCGCTTCAGGTTTAGAACCAGAACATGCCAGCCAAACCAGTCGCGCAGATAGGAAGGCTCAATGGCATCACAGGCTTTTTCAAGAACGCCCATGGGCTATTGTCATCGCGGTAAATGCGATTGACGATACCAACGATCAGGCCAAGCCCAAACAAGCTTCCAAGCAAAAGGGCCAGCAGCGCAAAACTGCGATCCATCGGCAAGAACAGCGCGGCGCAGGCCAACAGTTTGACCGCCCCTGCCCCAAAACCCAAAAGTTGGAAAAGAGCCATACCAAGGGCTAGCGTGCCAGCGGCGAAGCCAAGTTGCCAAGCGATCATGGCTGTGTCCAAACTTGTGACGGCCATCACGGCGAATAACCCCACAAAGATCAACGCAAACCAATTCGGAATCCGACCGGTTCGCATGTCAGATAAAGCAGCACCAATCAGAACGGCTGCAACGGCATATTGAATATAAAATGTCATCATAAATCCGGCCTAAAGGGGCTTTGCGACCTTGTTGTGGCCGGACCATGACTTTTAAACGCCGTGTGTCTGCAGAAAATCAACTAACGCTTTTGTTGACCCATCTTTACCGTCCGCAGGCGCAGTCCCCTCAACAACCGGCTGCAGCGCAGTGGCCAGTTCTTTCCCAAGCTCCACGCCCCACTGATCATACGAATTGACCCCCAGAACGACGCCTTCGACAAACACGCGATGCTCGTATAGCGCAATAATCTGACCAAGCACAAAGGGCGTTAATTGTGGATACGCAAGCGTCACTGACGGCCTGTTGCCCGGAAAGACACGGTGCTTTGCTTGGCGTTCCAGCTCATCACCACTAAATTTATCCGCAATTTTAACACGCGCCTCATCAAGCGTGCGGCCCTTCATCAACGCCTCCGACTGCGCAAGGCAATTGGCGACGAGCAATTGGTGTTGATGGTGCAGATCGTCTTCATGGCCACGCGCTGCGACTAGGAACTCGCAAGGGACGACGCGCGTCCCTTGATGGATCAACTGGTAAAATGCGTGCTGCCCGTTTGTCCCCGGTTCACCCCAAACAACAGGTCCCGAATGCACAGCCAAATCAGCACCGGCCATGTTGACGCCCTTGCCGTTACTTTCCATCTCAAGTTGCTGAAGATAGGCCGGTAGGCGCATGAGGTTGTTATCATAAGGTAATACCGCGCGCGTTGTGTATCCGCAAATCTGGTTGTGCCAAATACCCACAACAGCAAGCAATGCTGGCAGGTTTTGAGACCAATCCGCTGACCGGAAATGGACGTCCATTGCTTGACCGCCGCGCAGGAACGCTTTGAATGCATCCGCGCCAATCGCCATCATGATCGACAAACCAATCGGACCCCACATTGAATAGCGACCACCAACCCAGTCTTCAAATCCAAAAACCCGGTCGGGTGCGATCCCAAAAGCTGCAGTTTTTTCCTGAGCCGTCGACAGAGCAGCAAACTGCGCGCCAGTGTCTTTCACGTCTTCTGCCATCCACGCTTGCGCGGTTCTTGCATTGGTCATCGTTTCAATTGTCGTGAATGTCTTTGAAGCCACGATCACCAAAGTTGTGGTCCGGTCACAGCTGCGCAAAACGTCTGCAATATCAGCAGGGTCCACGTTCGACACAAAATGACAGCGCGGCCCGTTATGGTAGGGGGCCAATGCCTTCACAGCCATCGCTGGACCAAGATCAGACCCACCGATCCCAATATTCACAATGTCCGTGATCTTGCCACCCTGTCCGGCAATCGCTCCGCAGCGCACGGCCTCAGAGAACTCTGACATCTGCGCCAAGGTATCCAAAACACCCAGCATCACGTCAACACCCTCAACCGCAACGGCGTCACCATCAAGGTTACGTAACGCCGTATGTAACACAGCGCGGCCTTCGGTTTCGTTGATCGCCACTCCTGAGAACATCGCATCGCGCTTCGCAGCAACACCAGCGTTTTCCAGTAGTTCAATCAAAAGCCCACGACACGTCGCGTCGATATTCGTTTTTGCGTAATCAAGACGCATGTCACCCGCTAAGGCACTGAAATCAAG
>JAPKCP010000157.1 GCA_028822885.1 Yoonia sp.
TTGGCTCCATGTTACGCTCTTGGAAGATCGCATCACCGGCAATGACGATATCGCCCATGCTGGTTTCCACTGTGACGGCCATATGGCCAACCGAATGCCCGGGCGTGTGGAACATCGTGATACCGGGGACGACTTCTGTTTCATCCTCAATCGCCTCGAACACACAGCCCGCATAGGCCGGTTCGATGTCGAGAATTCCACATTCGTAAGTGCGATAATAAAGGGGCAGGGGGTTGTACGCCATTTCAATCTCGCCTTTGGGCGCAATATAGCGGGCGTTCTTGAACTGCTTCATGTTTTGCACGTGATCCCAGTGCAGGTGCGTGAAGATAATTATGTCGATTTCGTCGGGATGGATACCAAGCTTTTGCTCAAGGTGTTCGTGAACCTGAAGGCAACCTCGTTTGTCGCATTTATGGTGATACTTGGTCGCGCGTTCTTCGTCACACAGACCGGTATCGATCAGGATCTTATGAGTGCCCGTGTCGACATAGTGGCAATATACAGGGTTCCAAATCTTCTGACCCGCTGGCCCTTTCCAGAAAATGTAAGTACCAAGATCGGCTTCAAGCCAACCCGTGTTGATAGGATAAATCTTGGTTTCCTGAACGCCCATGTGTCTCTCCGTATGCGAATTATGTAGTTTGCATACAAAGATACAAAATTACGCATAAGCGCAACCCTGTTTTGGGAGGAATGGTTAGTTTGCGGCGAGAGTTTGCATGAAACTGGCCGTCATATGGGCCCGCATTCCCTCAGAGGCTGCACGCGAATCCTCAGAAAAAATGTTGCTAATCAGATCTTCATGGCTTTGCGCAGAGGCCACCATTTCGGCCTTTCCTGCAAATTTCTTCGCGCGAAACGGACCGGTGCGGCCCCGAAATTCAGAGGCAATTTCAATCATGTAGGGATTGCCAGTCGCGCGGTATATCGCAGTATGGAAGGCTTCGTTGGCGCGCATGTAGTTGACAAGTTCGCCCTGCTCGGCGGCTGCAACACATGCCGCTTGGGCAATCTCAATTTCCGAGCGGGACAGTAATGTAAGGCGCTGGGACGCAATCCGCGCACAAGCAGCCTCAATTTCATGCATGGATTCAAATATTTGCGCCAATTGTTCGCGGGAATATTCCGCAACCCGAACGCCGCGTTTTTCACCAGGAACTAGGATGCCTTGGGCTGTCAATCTTGTCAGTGCTTCACGGATCGGCGTGCGTGATACACCAAACCGTTCAGTTAACTTCACTTCATCAAGACGGGTGCCGGGCGGAATCATGCCTGCGGAAATATCCTCAAGCAACTCGGCTTCAATCCGGCCAACAGTCGACCCACGCCCACCTTGACCTACTTTAATGTTAGCCCTGACCACAAAACGTCCTTCCAGAATTATTCCCCATCCATAGAGAATACAAAAAAATCGTCCAGAAAGCAAATTTGGATATTTACATAATAGTTTGTATACATAATGTTCAGCGCTAGCGAAGCGAGGAGAATCAATGCCTACTATTCGGCTGGATAATTTGGTGAAGCGATACGGAGCCGTTGAGGTTCTGCACGGCATCAGCCTTGAGATGGAGGAGAACGAATTTACTGTTCTTGTCGGGCCATCTGGATGTGGCAAGTCCACGACCTTGCGTATGATCGCTGGTTTGGAAAGCGTCAGTGAGGGTGAGATTTATTTCAACGACAAGCCCATCAGCACTCTAGAACCCAAAGACCGTGACATCGCGATGGTTTTTCAGGATTATGCTCTTTACCCGCACATGAACGTCGCCGCGAATATGTCATTTGCGTTGCGCCTCGAAAAGCGGCCAAAGGCAGAGATTGACCGCAAAGTGCGCGATGTCGCCGCCCTGCTGGGGCTGTCGGACTTTTTGGCCCGCAAACCCGGTGAGCTGTCTGGCGGCCAACGCCAGCGTGTGGCTATGGGGCGCGCTTTGACGCGTGATGCAAGTACGTTCCTGTTTGATGAACCGCTGTCCAACCTAGACGCAAAGTTGCGTGGGCAGATGCGGGCCGAATTGGCGTTGATGCGTCAAACGGTCAAAAAGAACATGATCTACGTCACCCACGACCAAATTGAAGCCATGACATTGGCCGACAAGATCGTCGTCATGCACGGGGGATATATCCAGCAGCAGGGAACGCCTTCCGAACTGTTTAAGCACCCCGTCAATAAATTCGTCGCCGGTTTTCTTGGGATGCCACCGATGAACTTTTTGGATGCGGAACTTAACGACAAAGGCGGTGTCTTGTTTGCAGAGGGCAAAGGGTTTTCGATTGCTCTCCCAGCTGAACGCGCCGCGACGTTGAATAAAACGGCTCAATCATCGGTCACGCTGGGCATACGCCCTTCTGATCTGGTCTATTCGCCGGATGCCAACACGGATCAAAGCCTCGATCTTAACGTGATCGTATCTGAGTACGTGGGCGCGCAATCAGTCCTGATTTGTGACTGTGGCGACGGGAAAATTACTGTTGAGTTAAAGTCAGAAACACCAATCGCACTGGGCGCTACTTTACGTTTCGCGTTCCAGCCCGAGAACATTCATTTGTTCGATAAGACGACGGAGAAGGCGCTTTAGGCGTCACAAAAGGCATTAGGGAGGAAACTATGCTTAATTACTTCACCAAGACGACCATCGCGGCGACCAGTGCGCTTGCTTTGACAGTAGGCGGTGCGCTTGCGGACGGGCACGGCGGACCATACGCGGAATACGCAGGCACAACGCTTGTCGTAAACTTCCCTGCACACCCGCACTATGATGCGGTTATGCAGATCTTGCCGCAATTTACGGCAGAAACAGGCATCGAAGTCGAAGTCGACCAACTGCCCTACCTTGCAATGCGTGAGCGTCAAACGCTTGAGCTGGCACAAGAAGAGGGCGACTACGACCTGATCGCTTACGTTGTGTTCTCCAAGGCTGACTACGTCTTTGCAGACCAACTGGAAAACCTCGCCAAGTACTTCATGAACCCTGCTCTTTCAGATCCGGGTTATGACGCAGACGACTTGATCCCAGGTTATGTCTACAACATCGGTTTTGCTGGTGGTGATCGCGGCTACCTCGCGGGTGCTACAGGTTCCTTATTCGGTCTGCCCTACGGTTCCGAGACATCCGTGTTGGGTTACCGCAAAGACATCTTTGAAAAGCATAACCTCGAAGTGCCTGAAACATACGATGAGATGCTAGAATTGGCATGCCTGATCCCAACACTTGAACCGGGTATGGGCGGATTGGCATCGCGTGCGGCCTCTGGTCACCACGCAGCGCACGCGTTCTTATTGCACCTCAACCCACTTGGTGGCGCAATTTTTGATGAAAACTGGGAACCGGTAATGAACAGCGCCGAAGGCGTTGCCGCGGCTGAGGCCCTAAAGTCTATCGTCGATTGTGGTCCAGAAGGCGCGACAACATTTGGCTTTGGCGAAGCGCTTGGGTCTTTCCTTGCTGGCGACACGGCGATGTACCTCGATACGACAGTGGTTGCGGGTCAGATCAATGATCCCGACAAAAGCCAAGTTGTTGGCAAAGTCGGCTGGGCAATGCATCCAATGGGTACAGAACGTGCCAGTCAGACGGGTGGTTTTGGTATCGGCATCCCAGCCAATGCTGAACACAAGGACGCTGCGTTCCTGCTGATGCAGTGGCTCACATCACGTGAAGGCGACAAGTTGGTCGCACTTGCTGGTGGTAACCCATCGCGTTTCTCTACGCATGCTGATGCGGACGTGAATGCTGCATTCCCACACATGGCAACATTCGGCGAAGCATTGCAGTACGCTGACCCTGACTGGCGTCCAATTATCCCAACATGGGGTAAGATCAACGCAGACCTTGGCACCACATTGAGCCAAGTTTTAACCGAAGATCTGGATATTCAGGAAGCCCTTGATGGCGTAGCAGAACGTGCGCGCGTCACCATGGACGAAGCTGGCTATTACACCTGGAACTAAACCTCCCTTGAACAACTTAATGGCCCTATCCTACTGGGTGGGGCCATTTACTTTGACGGCCAAGACAGACCGCCACTAGCCAAAGGATGCCTCCCGTGAACCGCCAATTCCTCAACCGAATGACGCCGTACATGTTCTTGGCCCCTGCGGCGATCATCATGGCCATCGCGCTGATCTACCCATTGGGCTACATGATGTATGGCTCACTGCTGGATTGGAAACCGAGCCAGAGCATCGGCGAAGCCGATTTCGTCGGGTTCAAGAATTATATCAATCTGTTTTACGACCCATTTTTCCAGAAAAGCTTCACCGTCACGCTGACCTTTGCATTCTGTGTGGTCGTATCGGAAATGATCATTGGTGTTGGCCTTGCGCTGCTACTTGATCGCAACATTCGTGGCATGTCCGTTCTGCGCACACTGTTCATTTTGCCAATGATGATCGCCCCTGTCGTGGTCGGCCTGATGTGGCGCTACATGTACCACCCCACAATCGGCATCTTTAACCGCACGCTTGATGCGGTTGGCCTCGAAAAGGTCGACTGGCTTGGTCAAAATGCCCTGTTGTCAGTTATTATCGCTGATATATGGCAGTGGACGCCGTTTATTTTCATCCTCTCGTTGGCAGCGCTGCAATCTTTACCGCAGTCCGCGATCGAGGCGTCCCGCATGGATGGTGCCACAGGCTGGCAGCAAATCATCTATATCAAACTGCCAATGATGCTGCCGATCCTGATCGTGACAGCTCTGTTGCGTCTGATCGATGCCTTCAAGGTGCTTGAGGTCATCTTGGTGATGACAGGCGGCGGTCCGGGCCAAACGACTGAAATCCTTGCGATGCGTATTTCGCGCACCGCCACCGAATTCCAAGAACTGGGGGTCGCGGCGGCTATGTCGAATTATCTGCTGCTGATGTTGATGATACTGACCCTATCGATGTTTGCTTTCACCCGTTGGCAAGAACGCCGCGCCAACCGTCTGGCTGCCGCCATCCAAGAGGACGAATAAGATGTCTGACAAAGCATACGAACGCCAGAACCCCGCCTATTATGCCCTGCTGGTCGCGCTGATCTTTATGTCTGTAGGTCCGATTATCCTGATGTTCGCCAATAGCTTCAAGCTGGATGTGGACATTACGAGTGGCACAGGTGGCTTACTGTTCATGCCGACGATCCAGAACTATGAAACAGCACTGTGTGACGTGTTGTGGTACGAACCCGAACACCTCGACTTTTGCCAGTTGAAGTTTGGCGGTGCGTTCATCAACTCGCTCATCATTTCACTGATTTCGACGGTTCTGACCCTCGTGATCGGTTGCATGGCGGCCTATGCGTTGGTGCGGTTCCGTTTTATGGGGCGCGACGCGGCATCCCTCACCACATTGTTGGTGCGCATGGTTCCGCCAGCGGTTCTGTTGGTTCCGGTCTTCGGCCTGTGGAACAACGAATTCTGCTTTGATAAAGAAGGGTTAATTGGTGGTTTCATTCGCGAAACGATGGGCGGGCGTGGCGATGTCTGCCTCGCGGGTACTCATTCTGGGATCATCTTGATCTACGTGGCAATGAACCTGCCCTTCGTGATTTGGATTTTGCAAAGCTTCATTATGCAGGTGCCCCGTTCGCTGGAAGAAGCCGCTCGCGTTGATGGCGCTGGCCCATTCCAAGTTTTCTTCAAGATTGTGTTGCCCTTGATCAAACCCGGCCTTGCCGCTGCTGCGATCTTTACCTTCCGCATTGCATGGAACGAATACCTTCTGGCCTCTGCGCTATCTGATCGCGACACGAAGACCGTGCCGATCCTGATCGTGAACAACATGTCCGAGTTCAACGTCGAATGGGGGGTCATCATGGCCACGGGGATGCTGCTGGCGATCCCGCCGATCATCTTTACACTGTTCGCGTCACGCCAGATCATCACAGGTATGACAGCTGGTGCAGTGAAGGGCTAACCCATGAAGACGCGCATTTTGTTGCTGGCCACTGTTGAAACCAAGGCAAACGAGATAGGCTATCTGGCGGACGCATTGATCCGCCATGGACTAACGCCCGAAATCTGCGATATCTCCCTGCGCTCGAACGGTTCCATCTGGTCGCCAGCCGAGAAGCTGCGTAAAATGGAGCTGACCGCGCAAAAGACGCTGGCCGACATCCTGCAAAACTTGGATGGTACGGTTGCGGTCATCGGACTGGGCGGTGGCACTGGCGGCGAAGTCATACTGCGCATTCTGCGCGATCTTCCGCTGCGGTTTCCCAAGCTGCTTGTCACCACCCTGCCATTTGATCCGCGCGCCGCCGTGGCAGACAACGCCATTACGATTATTCCAACACTCGCTGATATCGCAGGGCTCAATGCATCCTTGCGCCTGATCCTAGACAACACCGCCGCAATGGTCGCAGGGCTTGCGGCCTCCCCGTCTGCGGATATGACGGCCGATAGATCCGCGATCGGGATCACAGCACTTGGCGTGACACAGGGGGCTTGCCATCATCTTTTGACCGGCCTGCAGGCTGACGGGCGCGAAACCATTGTGTTTCACGCAAATGGCTACGGCGGTGCTGCGTTTTCTCGGTTTGCGCGCGAAGGGGCATTTGAAGCAATCATCGATATGACAGTGCATGAAATTACACGTATGGAAATCGCCGGTGTCCATGCTGAGATGCCTGACCGTTTTACGTGCGCGCGCCATATCCCGCGCGTCGTCCTGCCCGGTGGGATCAACTTCCTCGGTCTCGGTGAGCTGCGCCAGATCTCGGACACCCACTTGGCGCGACCACACTATCAGCATTCGGGTTTTTTCACGCATGTGCAGATTAGCACTGAGGAAGCCAAGTCTGTCACAAAAATCCTGTGCGACCATTTAAACACCTGCACTGGCCATGTTGAAGTCCTGCTGCCAATGGGAGGGTTTTCAAGTGAAGACCGCACTGGCGGCGCCCTTGAAAACCCAGCCCTGCGCGAGGTTGTGGCCCAAGTGTTCGAAGCCAACGCTGACACCTTCACGGTGACCCGCATCCCATCACACATCAATGCGCCAGAAACAGCCACAGCAGCAATTGAGGCGCTGCGCCCCCACCTAAAGGATTTAGAATGACCGACACCGCCGACATCCTCGCCAAAAAAGATGCGCTAATTGCGACTGCCAAACGTTGTTTTAATCTGCACTTGCAGACGAATGCGGGCGGCAACCTGTCTGTGCGGTTGGCCAGCGTCGACGCGATTGTGATTAAACCCTCGGGTGTGGGATTTGCCGAGTGTACGCGCGACAACCTGCAAGTGGTGCATCTGGATGGCACGATTGAACCATCTGACCACAAGCCATCCAAAGACCTTGGCTTTCACCTTGATCTTTATCGCATCCGTCCTGACATCAATGCCATCGTGCACTGTCACAGCCCTTGGGCGACAGGGTATGCAAGTGCTGGAATTGAAATTCCATGTTTGACCGTTCAGACCATCGAAAAGATCGGACGCATGCCGCTGATTCCACTGTCCAAAGAGGGTGGCCCACAAACGGACGTCGACATCAGCCCGTTCTTTAAAGATGTCTCGGTAAAGGCGGCTGTGCTTGCCAACCACGGCACCATCGGCGTCGGTAAAGACCTAATGTCAGCGCAGTATCTGGCTGAGATTATCGAAGAAACTGCCCACATCGCCTATGTGCGCGATACGTTGATGGCCGCCCACGGAAAAACTGCGGCTGACTTGCCTCAATTCGGCACAGCTGCAGACGCCCGCGCTGCCGGGTAGCCTAAAAGCCGGGTAGCCTGAAAGATTGAATGTTTCGGACGTTCGGCATCCACTTTGCCATCGATCCCAGATCTCAAACTTCTGCATATCCGTGAAAATACGTGGCGA
>JAPKCP010000158.1 GCA_028822885.1 Yoonia sp.
TGGTGAAGCGTGTTTGAAAGCCAAAACAACGTGGCAAGTGCCGAGCCACGTGCAGGATCAGTGGTCGCGGGGAATACAGTTCCCGGTGTATGATCGGCCAACCACAACAGGATCGCCGCTGTCTCAAATATTGGCCCATTTGGGGTTTCAAGTGTTGGTATCAGCCCGTTTGGGTTGATCTTTAAGTAGCTTTCCGACTTTTGCGCCCGCACCGACCGATCCACAAGTTCTGTGCGGTAGGGCGTTCCCATCTCATCTAACAGCAAGCGCACGCAAAGCGATGCGTTGTCTGGGGCATAGTGCAAGGTTAGATCAGGTGTCATGCCCGCAAGCTAATCCAAAAGGCGGCCAGCGGACATCACCGAAAGCGACCAATGCGGGGTCTATTCAGCCTCAAGTGCGCGAAGCTCGTCGATTGTATAGCTGATGAGGAGTTCACCATCGAGGCCGGCTTCAAAATTGGGGTCCTGCGTCAGGCAACCAATGCCACACATCTGGCTCGCGATTTGATCCACGCCGTCGACGTACCAAAGCCGCCCACCGGGGGTCGATATGTAGCCATCAACGCCTTCCGCCTCATCGGCCTCAAGATCACTAACAGAGGGAAATTCAGCAGGGGTGTCATATTCAAACGCGCCGTGGGTGTGGTAGGATGCGACTGGCACGCTGTCTTCTGGCGGCTCTTCGGCTTCGCAATATCCGATGGCGCCTTGGATGGCAGGTGTGGCGACAAGATCGCCATTCGCGTTGATGACGATATAGCCGCAGTATTCACGGTTTGCGCTGAAAGACGTGCTTTGCAGAGCGTCTAGGGTCGCTTTCGCTAAGGCAACTTCGGTGTTGTCTTGCGCAAACAGCGGGCTGGCGGACAGGGCCAGTGGGATCAAAAATTTGTACATAGCGAAACGTTAAGTCAGGCCTCTTTAGTGGGCAAGATGTTTGGTCGATTTTTACGTTTCCTCAACCTCCATGACGTCCTATACAGCGTGCGAACACACATTGACCGGAGCTGCCCCATGTCGTCAGAATTGTCCCCCATCGACAAAGCCAAGTTCGTCGCAGCCAAACGTGCGGCGCAATTTGTGAAAAGTGGCATGAAAGTTGGGCTTGGTACTGGGTCAACGGCTGCATGGTTGGTGCAATGCTTGGGCGAGCGGGTGCGCGACGAAGGTCTTTCGATCAAAGGTGTTCCAACATCTAGCCGCACCGCCCAATTGGCTCGTGAAGTTGGAATTGAAGTGATTTCGTTGGATGAGGCCAAGACGCTTGATCTGACCATTGATGGCGCTGACGAATACGATGCAAAGCTGAACCTGATCAAAGGTGGTGGCGGGGCGTTGCTGCAAGAAAAGATCGTGGCGACCGCATCTGAGCGGATGATTGTGATCGCGGATGCCTCTAAGAAGGTTGAGACATTGGGCGCGTTTCCCTTGCCGCTTGAGGTGATTCCGTTTGGGTGGCAGACCACGAAGGCGCTGATTGAGGAAACTTTGATCGGGTTGGACGTGCTGGGCCGTACGACAAGTCTGCGCATGAACGGTGACGCGCCGTTTTATACCGATGAGGGCAACCACATCCTTGATCTGCACCTCAACCGGATCGGCGATGCCCGTCAGTTGAGCATGCTTATCAACCAGATACCGGGTGTCGTTGAGAATGGGTTATTTATTGATATTTGCGACGCGATCGTCATCGGCTACGGTGATGGCCGTGTTGAAGTGACTGACATCCATGATGGATCGGTTGAGGAAACACGGTTTGATTTTGTTGAGAAAGAAAATATTTTCTTAGATTAACGGTGCCTTTTAACGGCCAGACCAGTTTGGCCGTCGCTTTTCAAGGAAGGCCGCAACGCCTTCTTTGGCATCATACGATTCGTTGATATCTTGAATTTCGTGGTCGTTCGCTTGCCACGTTGCGTCGGTTGGACGGCTGCCAAGGGCCGCTAGTCGCAGTCCCGCTGCCACTGATAGTGGTGCATTCGCTGCGATTTTCTGTGCGAGTGACAGGGCTGATGCGTCGCGGTCATCTGGCGCAACCACCCGATTGACGAGGCCCAATGACTGCGCCCTTGCTGCATTAAACGTGTCGCCAGTGAGCAGGATTTCGTTGGCAATCGCGGGGGGTAGCAGCGCGCCTAGCCGGATCGCGCCACCAGCCCCTGCGACCAGTCCGATTTTTGCTTCGGGTAGTCCAAATATGGCGTCATTTGTTGCAATCACCATGTCGCAGGCAAGCATGATCTCAAACCCACCAGCAAGGGCCGCCCCTTGCACGGAGGCGATGATTGGCTTGGTCCGCTGGCGTTTGACGAAGCCCGCAAACCCATATTCACCCATCAAGACATCGTCCGCACCGCCAGCCAAATAAGCCTTGAGATCCATGCCTGCGCAAAAAACCTTGCCTGCACCGCGCAAGATTCCAACCCGCAATTCGGGCGTGTTTTCAAGACGGTCCACAGCGTTCCGTAAGCCATCACAGATGTCAGCATTAACTGCGTTACGCTGGTCAGGTCGGTTCAGTGTGATGATTGCGGTGGCGCCTTGCACCTCAAAAAGAACAGCGTCTGTCATGGAAGTTCCTTTGCCATATCGCGGAGTTTTGCCCGGATGATTTTGCCCGTCGTGGTCATGGGCATGTCTGCGATGTAGTGAATTTTGCGCGGTGCCTCGTAGGCGGCAAGGCGCGTTTTGACGTGGGCGGTGATGTCTTTTGTCAGGGTGTCGTCGACTGTAACATCCTCGTTTAGAACGAGAAATGCCGTGACAATTAAACCGCGTGTTTCGTCTGGTGTGCCAACCACTCCGGCAAGGCGGATGGCTGGATGCGTGATTAGGCAGTCTTCAATTTCTGCGGGGCCGATGCGGTATCCTGCTGAACTGATCACGTCATCGTCGCGTCCGATGAACTTGATCCGTCCGGACGGCAGTTGTTGTCCACGGTCGCCAGTGAGAAGCCAATCGTTGATGAATTTATCAGACGTTGCATCAGGGTTGTTCCAGTATTTCAGGAACATCACCGGGTTTGGACTGCGGACGGCTATCGCCCCTTCGCCGTCGGTTGGATGTCCTTTTTCGTCTAAAACGGCCACGTCGTGTCCTGGAACGGGAAAGCCCATAACGCCGGGTTCAGCGTCGGCAATTGCCCCGCAGGATGACACGATCATGTTGCATTCGGTTTGCCCGTAAAATTCGTTGATTGTGACACCAAAGGTATCGCGGCCCCAGTCGATAAGGGCGGCCCCTAGGGTTTCGCCGCCACTTGCGATAGACCGAAGAGGTAGGTCCGTGATCCCGGCAGACTTCATCATTTTTAAGGCTGTAGGGGGGAGGAATGTATTTCGCACGCCGTGGTCTTGTATGAGTTTTGCTGCCGCTTGTGCATTGAATTTGGCAAAGCGGTGCGCGACCACGGGAACACCATGATGCAAGGCTGGCATGAGGACATCGAGCAGTCCACCGATCCATGCCCAGTCGGCTGGCGTCCAAATTTTGTCGCCGGGTTGAGGGAAAAAATCATGGCTCATTTCGACACCGGGGAGGTGGCCAAGCAGGACGCGGTGCGCGTGTAACGCCCCCTTTGGATTGCCGGTCGTGCCAGAGGTGTAGATGATGAAAGCGGGGTCGTCGGCTGCGGTATCAACCGGGGTGAACGTGTCAGGTTTGCTGGCACAAAGAATCCCAAAATCGCTGTTTTCACCTGACGTACAAAGCACATGTGCCAAGTCGGGAAGTTGGTCGCGGATCGTCGCGAGTTTTGCGGCACCCTCGGCGTTGGTCACGACGACCTTGGTGCCAGAATCTTTGAGGCGATGAAAAAGAGCGTCGGGGCCGAACAATGTGAACAGCGGGATTGAGATGCAGCCGGATTTCAGCGCACCGATGTGGGCCACGGCGGTTTCAATGCACTGGGGCAGGAGGACTGCGATACGGTCGCCCTGTTGAACCAAATCAGAGAGAACATTGGCGAAGCGGTTCGACATCGCCCGTAATTCCGCGAATGAATATGTGATGTGCGTAAGGTCAGGCGCCACGTCGATGATGGCTGGCGCGTCGGGGCGGATTGCCGCGATGCGATCACAGACGTCCACGCCGATGTTGTAGCGGTCTGGGATATCCCACTGGAACCCTGCTCGCAGCGCTGAAATGGTATCGGCTTTTTGCAGCATGGTGCCTCCTGTTGTGACAATTGAACGTTTGTTCAATTTAAGAGTCAAGTCGTCACACGCGCGCTCGTGACAAAGGTTACAGGTGCTGACCGTTGTAGTCTGGGCTGTTGGGACCTAACTTAGCTGTCAAATACACGTGGGCTTTGGCCCCAGACGTAAGGAATTTCTGTATGGCTTTTGATTTTGACCTGTTTGTTATCGGTGGCGGCTCTGGCGGCGTACGCGCGGGCAGGGTGTCTGCACAAAATGGCGCCAAAGTCGCGTTGGCCGAGGAATTTCGCTTGGGTGGCACCTGTGTTATTCGCGGCTGCGTCCCGAAAAAACTGATGGTCTTCGCATCGCATTTCTCAGAGTCGTTCATAGATGCAAAGGCATATGGCTGGGACGTTGCTGTGCATCCAACATTCCAGTGGCCACAGTTCCGTGAAAAACTACACGCTGAATTGGATCGCTTGGAGGGGATTTATCGCAAATTGTTGAACAGCAATGATGTGACGATTTTTGATAGCCGCGCTGTTGTTAAAGATGCTCATACTGTTGTTTTGAGTGATGGACAGGAAGTCACGGCAAAGACCATCCTTGTTGCGGTTGGTGGCCGCCCTGTCGTCCCTGATTTTGAAGGGTCAGAGTACGCGATCACTTCAAATGATGTGTTTTTGTTGGATCAGATGCCGAACAAGATCTTGATTGTTGGCGGCGGCTACATCGCTTCTGAATTTGCAGGGATTTTGAATGGTCTCGGTGTGAACGTGACACAGCTTTATCGCGGCGAGCAGATTTTGCGTGGCTTTGACAATGAAGCGCGCGAAGTGATTGCGGCTGGTATGATCGAAAAAGGTGTTGATCTGCGCGTGAATGCGGATGTCGCTAAGATTGAGAAGGTCGCAGATGTATTTGCTGTGACGCTGAAGGACGGATCGGTCGAAACCTTTGATCAGGTCATGTACGCCACGGGCCGTCGTCCCAATACGGATGGTATGGGTTTAGAAGATGTTGATGTTGCTTTGGGTCGTGGTGGCGAAGTTGTCGTGGATGAGTATAGCGCGACTAAAGTCCCTTCGATTTACGCTGTTGGTGATGTAACAAACCGCGTGCAATTGACCCCTGTGGCGATCCGCGAAGGCATGGCGTTTGTTGAAACCGTGTTTAAGGGCAATCCAACACCTGTGGATCACGCTTTGATCCCGTCTGCTGTCTTCACGCAGCCGGAATTTGGCACAGTTGGTCTGACCGAAGAAGAAGGGGCCGCGCAGGAACCAATCGAGGTGTATGCCACGACATTTAAGCCGATGAATCATTCTTTCGCAGGCCGACCCGACAAAGTGATGATGAAAATGATCGTCTCAAAGGCCACCCGCAGGGTACTGGGCGTGCATATTGTCGCAGATGGGGCCGGTGAGATGATCCAAATGGCAGGTATTGCCGTGAAAATGGGTGCAACCAAAGAAGATTTCGACCGCACTGTTGCAGTTCACCCCACAATGGCAGAAGAACTCGTCACAATGAAGGAACCTGTCAGAACAACTTGATTTTGCGGGTCTAGCCTACACATATGATATGACAGCCCAAACGATACGGGCAGCAGCATAGGAAGAACGATGGCAGGGAATAATGGTGGCCCTTGGGGTGGCGGTGGCGATAACGGCTCAAACAAGGGTGGCGACGATGATCGCGGCAACAATAACGGTGGTGGACGTCGTCCCGGCAATGACGGGCCTCAAATCCCGGAAATTGACGAGCTGATGAACAAAGGCCGTGAACAGTTGCGCATTCTAATGGGTGGCGGCGGCGGCGGCGGCAGTAATGGTGCAGGCGGCGGTGGTGGCGGTATGCCACAGATTTCGCGCGGCATGGTTGTGATTGGTGCTTTGGCGGCTGTTGGTTTGTGGCTTTCTGCCTCATTCTACACGGTCAAGCCTGAAGAACAGTCGGTTGAGCTGATGCTTGGTCGTTACTCCTCAACCAGTGGTCCGGGTCTGAACTTTGCGCCTTGGCCAGTTGTGTCACCTGAGATTCTTGCGGTGACGACAGAGCGCAACATCGACATTGGCACCAGCCGTGCCGGTCTTGATGCAGGTTTGATGCTGACGGGCGACGAAAATATCGTCGACATTGATTTCCAAGTCGTTTGGAACATCACTGATCCGCGGCAGTATCTCTTTAACCTCGCAAACCCACCACAAACGATTGCTGCGGTGGCTGAATCAGCCATGCGCGAGATTATCTCGCAATCTGAATTGGCTCCGATCCTGAACAGGGACCGTGGTGCGATTGCTGATAGATTGCGTGATCTGATCCAAACGACGCTGAACAGCTACGATTCTGGTGTGAACATCGTGCGTGTAAACTTTGACAAGGCCGATCCGCCAGAGCAAGTGATCGCGGCCTTCCGTTCGGTCCAAGATGCTGAACAGGAACGCGACCGTTTGCAGAATGTTGCTGACGCCTATGCCAACCAAGTTGTTGCGGGTGCCCGTGGTGAAGCAGCGCAGCTGCTGGAGCAGTCAGAAGCGTATCGTTCGCAGGTTGTGAACGAAGCGCAGGGTGAAGCATCACGTTTCACAGCTGTTTTGACAGAGTACCAAAAAGCCCCAGGGGTGACGCGTAAGCGTCTGTATCTTGAAACAATGGAACAAGTCCTTGGCGGCGTTGACATCATCCTTCTCGATGATAACGCAGGACAGGGAGTAGTGCCTTATCTGTCGCTCAATGAACTGCGCCGCAACACTGATGGAGGGTCCAACTGATGAATAAATCAGCATTTCTTTTGCCGGCGATTGCCGTCGTGGTTATCGGCGTAATGTCATCGGTCTTCATCGTGGATGAACGCGAAAAAGCACTTGTGCTTCAGTTTGGTCAGATTGTTCGGGTCAAAGAAGATCCGGGTCTCAGCTTTAAGCTGCCATTGATCCAAGAGGTCGTCCGCTATGATGACCGTATTCTCAGCCGCGATCTTGAGCCGCTGGAGGTTACGCCATCTGATGATCGGCGCTTGATCGTTGATGCGTTCGCGCGTTACCGGATTGCTGATGTAGAACGGTTCCGTCAGGCCGTTGGTGATGGTGGTGAAGAAGCCGCTGCGCGTCGTCTGGATTCGATTTTGCGGGCTGAAACCCGTGAGGTTTTGGGGTCCGTATCGTCCAACGACATCCTGTCAGTTGACCGTGCCGCCTTAATGTTGCGTATCCGGAATCAGGCTATCGTTGAGGCGAATTCGCTTGGTCTGCAGGTCATTGACGTGCGTTTGAAGCGTACAGATTTGCCACCGGAAAACCTTGCAGCCACTTACGAGCGGATGAAAGCGGAGCGGGAACGTGAAGCGGCCGATGAAATCGCCCGTGGTAACGAAGCTGCACAACGTGTGCGTGCGGGTGCCGACCGGACCGTGGTGGAACTTGTGTCCGACGCCACGCGTCAGTCTGAAATCACACGCGGTGAAGCAGATGCCACACGCAACGCGATCTTCGCGGAAAGCTTTGGCGCGGATCCGGAATTCTTCGAATTCTACCGCTCAATGACTGCGTATTCACGTGCGCTGCGGCCCGGCAATTCTACGATGGTGTTGTCGCCTGACAACGAGTTCTTCAATTACTTGAAGTCCGATCAGGGTGCGAATGCCACTGCGAACTAA
>JAPKCP010000159.1 GCA_028822885.1 Yoonia sp.
TCTGACACAGCCACCGGTGGCGGTCAGTACGACATCATCAATATCGGTATGCAAGAAGCACCAATCTGGGGCGCTGCGGGCTGGATTGAGCCTATGGATTTCGACGCTGAGTATGACATTGACGACATGCTGCCAGCAATGCGCAATGGTTTGTCACACGACGGCACGCTTTATGCGGCACCATTCTACGGCGAATCTTCGATGCTTATGTATCGCAAGGACTTGACTGATGCTGCTGGTGTAACGATCGCCGACAACGATTCTTGGGAAAACATCCGGGCCGCTGCCGCTGCGATCCACGACCCAGACAACGAACTCTACGGTATTTGTCTTCGCGGTAAGCCAGGATGGGGCGATGGCATGGCCTACGTCACAACCATGGCGAACTCTTTTGGTGCTGCTTGGTTTGACGCGGACATGCGTCCAAATCTGGAATCCCCAGAGTGGAATGCTGCTGTAACCGCCTATGTTGATTTGCTGGGTACATTCGGTCCTCCAGGTTCTGAAGGCAACTCGTTCAACGAGATCCTTGCTCTTTATAACGAAGGCAAGTGTGGCATGTGGATTGACGCGACAATCGCTGCTTCTTTCTTGGAAGTTGAAGGCGTTGCATATGCACAGTCGCCAAACGCTGGTAACGCAGTTGGTGCGAACTGGCTCTGGGCTTGGGCGATGGCTGTTCCAACAGGGTCACCAAACTCCGAAGCTGCTCATGACTTCATCGAGTGGGCAACTTCTAAAGAGTACATCCAAGCTGTAGGCAACCACCCAGACTTCGGTTGGGGTTCCGTTCCAACAGGTACACGTGTATCCACATATGCAATCCCTGAGTTCGTGGCCGCTGCACCATTCGCTGCTGCTGAAATGGCAGCGATCAACTCTGCTGCTCCAGAAGCAACAGATCTGAAGCCATACGTCGGCGTTCAGTTCGCTGCGATCCCTGAGTTCCCAGAAGTTGGTAACGCTGTTTCACAAGAAATCGCTGCGGCACTTTCTGGCGCGAAAACTGTGACTGAAGCACTTGCTGCAGGACAAGCTGCTGCAGACGCAATCATGTCCGAAGCTGGTTACTATTAATCGCTTCACATAATCGATAGTAGGGCCCGGTGAAAACCCGGGCCCTTCATCTGCCCCCGAATACATCTGATCTTTTGGCTTGAACGTGACGCACTAAGATCGTCGCTCGCCCATTGAACACCCGTCGGATAACAAAATCATCGAAACCTCTGCTTCTTAAGGTGACCCGAGCTATGGCCGACAGAACGCTTCCTCGCATACTCCAAACACCGGCTGTTGCGCTTTTGCTGGTTTGGATGCTGGTCCCTCTCAGTATGACGCTGTACTTTTCGTTCATTCGCTATGTCTTGAACAGCACGATCCGGCCAGAGTGGATGACGCCAACCATCAGCAACTGGCGTGGTTTCGGAAACTATAAATACGTATTGGACGCCAAAGATTTTTGGTTTGCGATCCAGAACTCTGTGTTCATCGTGTCGAGCATTCTTATCGCAACCGTTGTGCTGGGCTTGGGCATTGCGGTTCTCATCAACCGGTCATTTCCGGGACGCGGAATTGTCCGTGTTCTGCTGATTTCGCCGTTTTTTGTGATGCCTGCGGTTAACGCGGTTTTGTGGATCAACATGATCCTTGATCCCGTTTTGGGTCTAAACGGTCTCGCCGTTGCTGGCTTGAACGATATCATTGACGGTTTGCGCGACTGGCCGATCTTAGGCAGCTTCTTCTCAATGTGGCCACAACTTGAGCCGATTTCGTTCCGCGCAACACAGACGTCAGCATATGCGGTTATCATGATGGTCGCGTGGCAGTGGACACCCTTTGCGGTCCTTATCTTCATGACGTCTTTGCAGTCTGAAGATGAATCTCAAAAAGAAGCTGCCACCCTTGATGGTGCAAGCCCGTGGTCGCAGTTTATCAACTTAACCATCCCGCATTTGGCACGTCCGATCGCGATTGTGGTGATGATCCAGTCGATCTTTCACCTGTCGCTGTATGCAGAGATCGAGATCGTGAGCCGGGGCAATGGGAACAAAAACCTGCCATATCTGATTGGTGAGTTTACCAGTAATAACATTGGTGCAGCGAGCGCCACGGGCATCTTCGCTGTAATTCTTGCGAACATCATAGCAATTTTCTTGCTCAGGATGGTCGGCAAGAGCTTGATGGATTAGGGGGAAAGACAATGGCAACAGTCGCTCAATCATCTAGAGTAAGTAAAATCCTTTGGCCAACTTTGGCGTGGGTCATCGCGTTGATCTTTTTCTTCCCAATTTTTTGGCTTATTTTCACCAGCTTCAAAACGGACGCTGATGCGGTTAAGCCTGAATTCTTGTTCTTCTTCACGCCCACGCTTGAGAATTACACCAACATGACCGACAACTACGATTACTGGCGTTTTGCCATTAACTCGGTCATCACTTCATCCTTCGCGACGCTGTTTGCCTTGATCGTTGGGGTTCCAGCAGCATATGCGATGGCATTTGACCCAAGCCGCCATACCAAAGATATCCTGATGTGGATGTTGTCGACCAAGATGCTGCCCGCTGCGGCCGTTTTGTATCCGATGACGTTCCTGACCAAGAATTTTCTCGGTATTTTTGATACCCACTTCTTGGTGATCTTGGTTCTTTGCTTGATCAACCTGCCCATCGTGATTTGGATGCTGTTCACCTACTTTAAGGAAATCCCGAAAGAGATTATCGAAGCCGGTAAAATGGATGGCGTCAGCACTTGGGGTGAAATCAAAGACATTCTCATCCCGCTGGCGTGGGGTGGCATCGCATCAACGGCGCTTTTGACCTTTATTTTTTGCTGGAACGAAGCCTATTGGACCGTGCGCTTAACGACGATTGATGCGGCAACCCTGTCTAAGCTGATCGAGGGCAACCGTGCGCCTGAAGGCCTGTTCTTTGGTCGACTGTCAGCGGTATCGACAGCCGCCATCGCACCTATCGTTATCTTAGGTTGGTTCTGCCAGAAACAGCTGGTTCAAGGCCTGACATTTGGGGCGGTAAAGTGACACTTAACGCAGCACCTACCGATCTGACTGGCAAGGTTGCCCTTGTTACTGGCGCATCCGGTGGCATCGGCGCCAGTGCCGTCGCGCATTTCGCAGCCCTTGGGGCCACGGTCTATGCGACGGACATTTCTGACAGCTTTGATGGTCCTGCAACGTATCGCCGGTTTGATTTGTTGAACCCCGAGGGGCTGCGTGATTGCACCGATTGGATTGGGCAGATCAAGCCGGATATATTGTTTAACAACGCAGCAGTGTTTGCGATGGGAAGTATTCTCGATTCCGGTGATCTGGATCAGATGGACCGCCTGTTCAGTGTGAATGTACGTTCATTCTACGCGATTATGCAGGCAGTTGCTAAATCCATGGTAGCCGAAGACAAGCCGGGGTCGATTATCAACCTTGCGTCCCAAGCGGGTCATCGCGGTGAAGCGCTTGTTGCACATTATTGTGCGACAAAGGCTGCGGTCATTAGCTATACACAATCGAGTGCCTTGGCGCTCGCGCCACATAAAATACGGGTGAATGCGATCAGCCCCGGCGTGATCGACACACCTATGTGGAAGAACGTCGACGCCCTTTTTGCAAAGTTTGAAGGCAAGGAACCTGGGCAAAAAAAACGCGAGGTAGGTGAGGCTGTACCGCTAGGCTATATGGGCGATCCGTCCGATGTTGCGCGTGCCGCTGTCTTTCTTGCATCCGATCAATCCGCTTATATGACGGCGCAAACCATCGGTGTCGATGGTGGCAACGTGCTTAGGTAATTTGATGTCGATAATTTCCCCCGAAATCGAAATGGTTGATCGCAGTACGCGATCTATTCGCTACCTTGAACATGGATGGCCGACCCATTTGGACCGTTGGCATGCACACGAGGAATACGAACTTCACTTGATCTTATCGTCGCGTGGCAAGGCATTCGTTGGCGACCACATTGGTGATTTTAAGGCTGGCGACCTGTTCATGACAGGGCCAAACCTGCCGCACAATTGGGTCACTGACAAAGTGTGGTCTGAACAGCCGATTATCTTGCGGGATATGTTGGTCCAGTTCAGCCACGAAAGTGTAGAGAAGCTTGCCGAAGGGTTTCCCGAGTTTTCACAAGTTTTGTTGATGCTGCAACTTGCGCAATCGGGCATCATCTTTGAGGGTTTTAATCCAACGTTTGCGCGTGGTCACATGGAGACGATCCGTGACAACAAGGGGGCGGAACGTATTTTGGCTTTCGTCAGGTTCCTTGTGCGCCTCAATGAACATGCTGAAAAACGGACCTTGTCTGCGGCTAAGCTTATTCAGCCCGAAGGTGGTAGTAAGCAGGCCCGCATCGCTGAAGTCGTTGACCACGTCGTCAAGACATTCAGCGATGGGATATCGGTCGGCCAAGCCGCTGAAATGGCGGGCATGACTGAGGTCACGTTCAGTCGAAATTTCCATGCCGGGACGGGCCATAGTTTTATCGAGTTTTTGAACCGGATTCGCATCGGTGAGGCCTGTGGGATGCTCTATGCCTCTGATGATCAGATCATCACGATTTCGCAGCAAGCAGGCTTTAAAAACCTAGCCAACTTTAACCGACATTTCTTGAAGGTGAAGGGCATGACCCCCTCAGAATACCGCGATACAGCACGTAAAGATCTCGTACGGAAATTGGACCCTACCTCATGAACAGTGCGACGCATACACCCGTCTTCGCGACGAATTACGACAGGTCTGCGTGTCAAATCGGTGTCATTCATCTTGGCTTTGGTGCGTTTCATCGCGCGCATCAGGCCGTCTATATCGACGATTATATGGAGACCTCTGGTGATCTGCGCTGGGGCATTGCTGCGGTTAATTTACGTGGATCTGAGGGTGGTCATTTTGAAACTGCCAAATCAGATATAGCACGCCATCATGGTTACTATCTGAAATCTATTTCGGCAGAGGGGGAGGTGGCATTGCGCCGCGTCCGGTCTCACGTGCAGTTCGCAGACTGGAGTATCGCAAAGTCCGAGGCCGAAGCGCTGTTGTCTGCACCTTCGGTGCATCTGGTTACCATTACGGTCACGGAAAGTGGGTACTACACTGATCCAAATGGCGATCTGAATACGGCAGATGTGGCAATTCTAGCTGAGATTGCAGGGGGCACCCCACAAAGCGTTTATGGCTACTTACGTGCGGCACTTCACAATCGTGTCGCCGCCACCGATGCACCGTTGACCATAGCGTGTTGCGACAATATTCGCCAAAATGGCAAGATGTTGCGCCGTAATTTACTGGCATATTTAGACGCCTGTGGGGATCAATCGCTGGCGCAATGGGTCGGGGTGAATGTGGCTTTCCCTTGCTCAATGGTAGACCGGATCACACCGCGTAGCCCCGTCGAACTTGGTCCAGAATTATCGGCGTTGGTGGGCAAAGACGTGACCTCACCCATTATGGCCGAAGACTTTATCCAATGGGTTTTGCAGGATAGCGCGGCAGCAGCCATGCCTGATTTGTCGCACGCTGGCGTGACCGTAACGTCTGACGTTGATCCTTACGAAGAAACCAAAATTCGCGTGTTGAACGGTGGCCATACGGCGCTGTGCTATATGGCAGCCCTTGACGGCGTTGAGACTTTTGATGCCGCGATGCGGGTGCCGCACCTCAATGAACACTTCCAAAACCTTGAGACGAAAGAAATCTTGCCCGCTATCACAATCGAATTGCCGTTCTCTAAAGTGGATTATCTAGTTGATATCGCAAGGCGTTTTAGCAATCAGGCGATAGGGGATACCGTTGCGCGTATTTGTGCAGATGGCATGGCGAAGTTCCCAATTTTTATCCGTCCGACACTTGCAGGATGCTTTGAGCAAGGGATTGTGCCGGTCTTTACCATTCGCAGCATTGCCAGCTGGTACGTTTTTGCCCGCCATGTTGATGCTGGAAAAATCCCCTTTTATTATGTCGAACCTAGCTGGAACGACCTCAAGGCGCTGTTAGGCACTGAGGCGTTTTTAACTAACCGTCAGCTTTGGGGCGATATTCCTGAAACATATCCTGAATTCGCCAAAACTCTGCGGCGCGAAATTAAAGAATTGGAGTCGAAATGGCCGGTCTAACACTACGCGATGTGAAGAAGCGGTATGGTGAAACGCAAGTTATTCATGGTGTCGACCTTGATATTGAAGACGGTGAATTCGTGGTTTTCGTTGGCCCATCGGGTTGCGGTAAATCAACATTGTTGCGGATGATCGCGGGCCTTGAAGAGATTTCGGACGGAACAGTTGCGATCGGCGATCAGGTCGTAAACGACGTTGCCGCGTCCAAGCGTGGCGTTGCGATGGTGTTCCAATCCTATGCGCTTTATCCGCATATGACTGTTTATAAAAACATGGCGTTTGGCTTGAAGCAGGCAAAGACCGATCCCGCAGAAATTGAACGCCGCGTCAGCGCTGCTGCCGATATTTTGCAGATCACCGATTACCTTGAACGCAGCCCGCGCAACCTGTCTGGCGGACAGCGTCAGCGTGTGGCGATTGGCCGTGCAATCGTGCGTGATCCAGAAGTGTTCTTGTTTGATGAGCCGCTCTCAAACCTCGACGCTGCTTTGCGTGTTCAAACACGCTTAGAGATTGCCCGGCTGCATGAACGCCTCAAGACCACTATGATCTACGTGACACACGATCAGGTGGAAGCGATGACGCTCGCCGACAAGATTGTCGTGTTGCGCGATGGTCGTATCGAACAGGTCGGTTCACCGATCGAGCTGTACGAGCGGCCAGCAAATGCGTTTGTCGCGCAGTTTATTGGTAGCCCGAAGATGAATTTCTTTTCAACGGCTGATCTGTCGCCGAATGCTAGCAACGTTCTTGGCAAAGAAGTTTCTGCGTCAGAACATGTGGGCCTGCGTCCTGAACATTTGATCCTAACAGATGCGGCCAGCGCGGTTGTCGAAGGCCGACTGGACCTTGTTGAAAACCTTGGCGAATACGCTCTGGTTCACCTGATTTCAGCAACTGGCGTCGAGTTTATTGCAAAGACAGAAAAGCCACCGGCTGCGGAAAAAGGCGGCATGATTGGCTTCACGGTTAAGCCTGAACTTGCTCATTACTTCGACACTGAAAGTGGTTTGCGCAAGTAAGCTACTTCAGTCTCTCGTGCTTCTGCACAAATTCCTCAGGAAAGCTTGGCCGAAGAATATCGGCCAAGCTTTTTGCTTTAAAGCGTAATGCGGTAGCGAGCAAATCCGTCTGGCCCGTCGCCTGCGTCTTCGATTTGTAGGTTCACCTGATCAATGTAGGCGCTTGCGGCTGGGCCAGTGTCAAACAGCACAGTCGTTCCTGCCATTGGGGCAAATGACCAATTGTTGTCTGCGCGCGGGCTGATCGTCCCCTTTTCAACGATATAGCGCACGATGACGTCGCGGTTGGTGTCTGGCCCTTCAAACACGGTTGTTTCAGCTGTTGCCCCGGGGAAGTTGCCACCCCCTCCTGCGCGATAGTTATTGGTGGCGACAATGAATTCAGCTGCCAAATCCAACGGCTGGCCGTTGTAAGTCAAGTTGGTGATCCGGTTCGCCGCTGCGTCTAACAATACACCTTTGGAATCGTATTTTGATGGCTGCGATAGGTCGATCTGGTAGTCGACGCCATCAATGATATCAAAGTTGTAGCTTGGGAAGTCTGGGTTCAGAAGCACCACATCCTGCGCGCCCAACGTCACCTGATTAAAGATGCCCGCAGAGCGTTCCAGCCAGTCTTTGACCTGTTGGCC
>JAPKCP010000436.1 GCA_028822885.1 Yoonia sp.
GGCTCTAGCCCGAATTGCCGAAAGTTATGTTTGAAGAAGCGGTTGAGTTCGTGATCAAGGGCGCGGGTTTGCGGCCACAGGTTTGGCAAGATGCGTTTTGCCACGGCTTTGTGGATCAGGTAGGTGGCGTTGCCAGTGAAAGGTCCAATGTAGGCGTTCAAGGTGTAGTCCCCAATTTTACCTTGTGACACGGGCAATTTGGCACGGATACAGTTGAACCGCAGTGTATCCCAGCGGTCAGCTTGCGCGAGAGCAAGATCAAGACTGCTCAAGAAATCATCGTGGAAAACAACGTCGTCTTCTAAGATCAGGGCGACGTCGTGGTCAGATGCAATGAAGTCTTTCCAAACACGCGTGTGGCTCGCGAAAACGCCAAGTTTGCCGGGCAACAGGTTGGAGCCCATATTGCGTTGGTACGCGGCCTCATCAGCGTGTTGAATCAGCGTGTCGCGGTGGTCTTTGCCATAAACTGCGGGAAAGCGTTTGAAGGGCAGGTTCAACGCAGTCAACTGCTTAGTCATGGCGGCCAGCCGGTCGGTGTCTTGGTCGAGATTGATCAGCCAGATGCCGACGTCGGCGCGAGTCAGCGTCTTGACGTTTGACTGCGTGAGGGTTTTCACGACAAGTCGCTCCATTTCAGCTGTGTGTTGCGGGTGACAGCGCGCGTAAGGGTTTTGCCGACGACTTTGTCAAATTCAAAGCCTGCGATTTCGCCGGACCCGGGGCGGCGTGCCCAGATGTCTGTTTCAACGATCGTGTGGCCTGCAGACAAGTTCCTGTCAGCGACGACTGACGCGCGGGCGAAAGCGTAGACTGGACCTTCGGCGTCGGTGCGTTGTTTTGGGTTGTGCAAAGCAACGTGGATTTCGCGCGAGCGGTCGATGATGTGACGCAATTCGGACGGATCCATGGAATTGATGATGTCGGGGCCTGCGCGGTAGCGGGTGTCTGTATAGTGTCGTTCTAAGATGCACGCACCTAAGGCCACGGACGCCAGCGCCATTTCGGGACCGATGGAGTGGTCGGAAAAGCCGATTGTCGCGTTGGGAAAGGCGTTTTTGAGGTCGGTGACACCTTGCAGCGATACAATTTCAGGTGGGGAGGGATAGAGGTTCGTACATTCCAGAAGCGCGTAGTCGATGCCTGCATCCTCGAGGATTTGCACTGAAGCACGGATCGTCTCAATCGTTTGCATGCCTGTGGACATAATGATCGGTTTGCCCTTGGCTGCGATGTGCCGGATTAATGGAAGATTGTCCGCTTCACCTGATCCGATTTTATATGCTGGAACGTCGAGGGTTTCTAGGAAGTCGGCAGCTGCCCGCGAGAAAGGGGTGGAAATCCAAATCATGCCAAGCTCTTCAGTGTAACGCTTCAGCTCCGTCTCGTCCTCAAGAGAGAGCGCACAGCGTTCCATCACGTCCCAAATTGAGACGTCAGCATTGGGCGGGAATATCTGTTTGGCCTCTTCGGTCATTTCATCACTCACGATGTGAGTTTGGTGTTTGATCATCTCGCAGCCACTGCCAGCAGCTAAGCGTACCATGTCTTTGGCGACATTCAGGTCGCCGCCATGGTTGATTCCGATCTCAGCGATCACGAGGGGCGGGTGCTGTGGTCCAATTTTGCGGCCTGCGATTTCCATGGGTAACTCCGAATGTTCTGTTGGGATTGGTTTAGGAGATTTG
>JAPKCP010000160.1 GCA_028822885.1 Yoonia sp.
ACTGGTGTGCTGTACCCACTGTCAGGCCGTGTTTGTTTGCCGCCGATATAGAGTTTGGCTGTCCGATCAAGTTGATCGACTGGCGCGTCATGTCCGGTGAAAGGCGCGATTGGCTTTACAGGGTTGGGGGCCTTTTTGGGCTTCGTGTACCCGGCAAGACCTTCCCAGCCGCCTTCACGTCCAAAGCCGCTTTCACGTACGCCGCCAAAGCCTGCAGCGGCGTCCATCATGTTCGTGCCGTTGATCCAAACAATGCCCGCGACTAGTTTTGGTGCGATGTCGAGCGCGAGATTGATGTTCTCAGACCAAACAGATGCTGCCAGCCCGTAGCGCGTGTTGTTCGCAATTTCGATCGCCTCGGACGGGGTGCGGAATGTGGTGGACGCGAGAACCGGGCCAAAGATCTCTTCTTGCATAAGTGTTGAAGCAGGCGACAGCCCGGTGATCAGCGTTGGCGGATAAAAACAGCCGGCTGGCGCGGTGGTTTGGAACGTTTCACCATCAGTATTTTCGCTGACCATCTTGGTGATTTGCGCGAGTTGCACAGGGTCGACGATGGCTCCGATGTCGATACATTTGTCGAGCGGGTCGCCGATACGCAGTCCTGACATGCGGGCCTTAAGCTTTTCGTAAAAGTTGTCCGCTATCGTTTCCTGAACGAGTAATCGGGAGCCTGCGCAGCAGACTTGACCCTGATTAAACCAAATAGCGTCAACGAGGCCTTCGACGGCTGAGTCGATATCGGCATCGTCAAAAACGATATAGGGAGATTTGCCGCCTAATTCTAAGGACAGTGCTTTGCTCGTCCCCGCTGTCTGTTGGCGGATTATTCGACCAACTGCAGTGGATCCGGTGAATGCGATTTTATCGACGTCCGCATTGACCAACGCTGCTCCGGTTTCGCCGTCGCCGGTGACGATGTTGACGACCCCCGGTGGAACGCCTGCTTGGGTGCAGATTTCTGCGAAAACCATGGCCGAAAGTGATGTGTATTCAGCCGGTTTCAGAACGACTGTGTTGCCCATCGCCAAGGCGGGTGCAATTTTCCATGCGAGCATCAGTAGTGGGAAATTCCACGGGATAATCTGGCCACAGACGCCAAGTGCCTCGCGGTCTGGGATTTCATCGTCCATGAGTTGGGCGAATCCTGCGTGGTGGTAAAAGTGGCGGATCGCGAGGGGGACATCGATATCGCGGGCTTCACGGATGGGTTTCCCGTTGTCGAGGACTTCCATGACCGCCAAAAGACGTGCGTGTTTTTGCATCAGGCGGGCAATGGCATACAGAATGCGGGCGCGCTTGTGGCCATCTTTGGCCCATGCCTGTTGGGCTTTACGGGCAGCTTTGACAGCCATATCGACTTCGTCGGCCGTGCCCTTGGTGACGCCTGCAAGACGCTCGCCAGTCGCTGGGTTATTGGACGCGAAATCATCGCGTAGCGGACCCCATTGGCCATTGATATAATGACCAGCGATACCGCCTTTGTTGGCCAGCCATTGCAGGGCCTCGGCGGAAGATTCAGGGGCAGGGCCATATTCCATGGTGTCGAAAATCTCTTTGATGGTCATGGCTTATCCAATCGGGTGGCGGTGCTGCGCGGAGTATGCGCCGGTCACGTGGTGCTCGAGCTGGCGTTCAATATCGCCCAATAGCGATGACGCACCAAAGCGGAACAGGTCAGGCTGTAGCCAGCGGTCGCCAAGTTCGTCCTTCATCATTGCAAGGTAGACTAGCGCGTCCTTGGCTTTGGATATGCCGCCCGCAGGTTTGTACCCAACTTTCACGCCTGTCCGTTCCTGATAGGCACGAATTGCGCGGATCATTGTGAGGGTCACGGGCAAGGTCGCGTTGACGGGTTCTTTACCAGTTGATGTTTTAATAAAGTCGGCGCCAGCCATCATACAAACAAGGCTCGCGCGGGCGACGTTGCGTAGTGTTCCAAGCTCACCTGTGGCGAGAATGGCTTTTACGTGGGCTTCGCCGCAGGCTTCGCGCATTTCAACCATTTCAGCGTATAGTGCTTGCCAATTACCGTTCAAAACATGGCGACGGCTGATGACTATGTCGATTTCTTGTGCACCGGCTGCGACGCTTTCGCGGATTTCTTGAATCCGTAGATGGAAAGGTGACAAGCCTGCCGGGAAGCCGGTCGAAACGGCGGCGACCGGGATAGACGTACCTTCTAGCGCTTTGACGGCTGTTTCGACCATATCGTGATAAACGCAGACGGCGCCGGTGTTTAGACCTTCCATGCCTAATTGCGTTAAAAGTCCAGGGGAAACGGGCTGCTTTGCCTTTGCGCACAGGCGCTTAACGCGGTTCGGCGTATCGTCACCAGACAGTGTTGTCAGGTCCATGATACTGATCGCTTTGCACAGCCACGCGGCCTGAAAGTCTTTCTTAACAGATCGGCGTCCGGGTAGCGTTGCGGCCCGCCGTTCAATCGCGGAGGTATTGGCTTGAACTGACTTAACCCACTCAAGATCTAAAGGAATCCCGATATTGCGAGGTTCGTGAACTTGCGGGAGCTGGTCAACTTTGGCTGTAGTCTGGCTGAGGGTCTGCATTGTGCCTCCTTGAGTCATGCAAGCGTTGCATGAAGGCCTTGTCTTGGCAAGTTTTGACCTTTTGGTCAAATGTTATTCAGGTTGAACGATCTGACGTTGTTTTTCTGCACGGTATTGGGCTGGTGTAATTCCGTATTTTGCGCGGAAGACTTTGTGGAAATGCGACAAGTTTGGCAGGCCGATTTCGTCTGCGATTTCAGACAGTGGGTCATTTGATCCGGTTAGTGCGCGGGCGGCGTGACCCATCCGTAAGTCATTGATATATTGAACCGGTGTTTGGTTCGTGTGGCGTTTCATCGTGCGGCTGACGTGCGGATGAGCTTTGCCAGTGAGTGCTACAAAACCGGCGGCACCATTCCGAAATATTTTGGGGTCTTGGGCGTCGGTGCAGGCTTTGGAGAGCCAAGCAGGGGCATCGGCCATATCGGGACCATCGAGCAGATCGACAAGCAAAGGTAGCAAGAACGCTTCGGTCGCGAGCGCATCGCATGAGCTTCTTTCAAGGCGCAGGGCGGTTTGGTTCAGGGCCGCCATTTGGCGGGGATCACGCTGGAACTCACGTATGCACGGCACGTGCATAATCCGTGCGCAGGGCGTGTGGCGTTTTGCGATGTTATTAGTGAGTGATGTCGCGAGGCACAGCATCACAACCATCGCGTAGTCGCCTTTGCCTTGCAGCGCGTGGGTTTGGCCCTTTGGAACGACAACAAGCGCGCCTTCAGAAAGGGTTTTAACCAAATTTTCAGTGTGATGTCGGATAATGCCATTCTGAACCCAGAACAGTTCGACGTAGTCATGGGTGTGTAGCTCTTTTGGGCGGCGCGAGAGAACCGTTGCCCGTGTCAGATGGACGGTTTGACCATCCGCAAGAATCGATTTTTGGCGCAATGTGCGTGTCATGAGAAAAGTTTAGCAGATACGTCAGCGTCCGAAAGTCTGATGATGTTTGCGCAAACGAAGACGATGACATTTCTGGGCAGGCAGGCTATGGCAAGACAACCTGACTATTGACCGGATATTGCTATGACGTTTGACCGTTCCATCAAGATTGCCCCTTCAATCCTTGCTGCTGACTTTGCTAACTTCGGGGCCGAATGTGAAGCCGTGGAGGCACAGGGTGCTGATTGGATTCATGTTGATGTTATGGACGGGCACTTTGTCCCTGCGATTACGTTTGGGGCGCAGACCTGCAAGGCGCTGCGGCCACACATTAAAACGGTGATGGATGTGCATTTGATGATCGCACCTGTCGATGCGTATCTTGAAGGATTCGCGCAGGCGGGTGCTGATGTGATCACCGCCCATGTTGAGGCGGGACCACATATTCACCGGACATTGCAAAATATCCGCTCGTTTGGCTGTAAGGCTGGGGTTGCGTTGAACCCCGGAACACCTGCTGAGGCTGTCGCGGATGTGCTTGATATGGTTGATTTGGTTTGCGTGATGACGGTGAACCCCGGTTTTGGTGGGCAGAAGTTCATTGATATGACGGCTAAGATCACGAAATTGCGCGCGATGATTGGGGATCGCCCTATCCATATTCAGATTGATGGCGGTGTTGATCCAGTGACGGCACCCTTGGTCGCAGCGGCTGGTGCTGATGTGCTTGTCGCGGGGTCTGCTGTTTTCCGCGGTGGATCTGTCAGTGATCCGGCACCGTACGGTGTAAATATTCGTGCTATTCGGGCGGCTGCGTCTCAAGCTTGATCGCTTTAATCGTCCGCCCAACAGCACCTTCTTGGGTTTTGAAGAAGGCACGCGCAGATTCTTGTGTTGGGATATCGTTATATTTCAGCAGTTTGATCAGAGCATCTTTGTCTGGTACCTGAACGGCAGCCTTTGCGGCGAGCGCCTCAACAATCGGAAATTCAATGGTCCATGTGTGCGGTCCCGTGATGACGGGTTTGCCCAAGGCCAGCGGCTCTGAAATATTGTGCGCACCTTTTTTGACGAAGCTACCACCAATGATTGCTGCATCACAAAGCGCCAAGTAGAAATACATTTCGCCCATACTGTCGCCCAGAATGACGTCGACATCTGGTGTGCTGTTCAAGGACAGCTCATTGTTTATCAAAGTTGAACGCCGCGCAACTTTGAAGCCAGCATGGGTAAGCATCTGGTAGGTTTCATCGAACCGCTCTGGCGCACGGGGGACGTAAATAAACAACTTTTCGGGCGTCGCTTTTATCAGTGAAATGTAGGTTGCGTCCTCGCCCTTGACGACACTGGTGATTGTGACTGTGGGGCGGTTGATGCGGGCTTTTGCGGTTTCACCTTTGACCACCTGATCTGCTGGGATCGGTTGGTCGAACCGTAGCTCTCCCGTCACGTGGATGTTTGGGCATCCAGCCGCGAGGAAGCGGTCTTGTTGGAGGTCGGATTTGACGAATGCACCTGCGAGGCCCGCGTGAAGGTCAAGTCGCCATTTTGATTTATCACTATCACGGGTGAATGATTTAAGTGGGTATTGTGCGTTACAGGCGAAAAGTGGAATGACTGCTTTGCTCGCGCTATTGATCATTTCTGGCCAGATCTCGATTTCCATGACAAGGCCGTAGCGCGGTTTGAAGGCTTTGAAAAAACGCCGATATGTCCAAGTGAATTCGAGTGGGACCCAGACGCAGACAAGTCGGCCCTCTGCTATTTCCTGTGCAAAGGCACGTTCTGCTTCGCGGCGGCCTGCCGGCGTGAAATGGGTTGTAACGATTGTTTCGCCGTCGGCCAAGAGTTTGTGAATGAGCGGCACTGCGGAGCGGAGTTCGCCCAGCGATACAGCGTGGACCCAAATTGCCCCGGGTAAGACCGTTTCGTAAAACCCAAAGCGTTCGCGCATATGGCCTCGGTAAAGTGGGTCACGCCGCGCTCGCCAGAATAAATACGCGAGGGCAAAGGGGAGGCCAATGGTCCACAGCGCTTTGTAAGCCCAAAGAAACCGGCGCAATCGCGGTGTTGGGAAAGGCGTCATGTCAGTGCCACCAAGTCTTGTGCGAGATTTTTGATCACGGCGTGCTGGCCAGCTATCACCCGTTGTGCGTTGGTGATCTGGGTTGAAAGGTCCTGTGATAACGCATCAGCGAGCGATTGTTCTGTGGTCACGCAGATCGCTGCGTTTTCCGCGTTCAACAAGTCATAATCTGCTTTGAAGTTGGCCGTGCGTGGGCCGTGAATGATCGCAGTGTGCAGGTTTGCCGCCTCCCAAGGTGAATGCCCTTCGGTCGTGTCGTTGGTGCCACCGATAAATGCAGCGTTGGCGAGGCGATAGAATAGGCCCAGCTCTCCCAAAGTATCCGCGAGATAAATAGCCGTGTTTGCGGTGGGCATTTGCCCTTTGGACCTGCGTTTAGTCGGCATGTTGGGGGTGATTTTTCGGTTGGGAAAGCGCGGTGCGATGATCAAAAGCGCGTTGGGAATTTGGGTTCGAAGACGTTTGTGCGCGGCGATTGCGAGCACTTCATCTGCGAGGTGTGATGGGGCTGTGATCCAAGTGAACCGGCTTTTGATTGTGGACTGCAGCGCCGCGAGATCCAAAGGATTATGGGATAGCGCTGGTGCAGATGGTTTGAGAGATCCAGAGATGGAAATTTTTCCTGCTCCAAGGTAGTCTAAGAAGTCCGCGGTATCTTGGTCGTAGGCTGTGATCAACGCCATCTGTTTGTAAAGGTGAGCGAAAAAACTGTGCAAACGCGCCTTATTACGGAAACTACTTTCGGTCATCCGGGCGGAGATCATGGCTTGAGGAATTCTGCGGTTGGCTGACGTGGTGACAAAGCCGGGCCATAGGTCCTGCTCTGCCCAGATGCAAAGGTCGGGTTGCCAATGATCAAGGAATGCGTGGCGGTAGTTGGGCGCGTCGAGGGGGAGGAATTGGTGAATTGTGCGGGGTGGCATATTCTGGGCAAAGGCGTTTGCCCCAGCAAGGGTGCTGGACGTTACGAGGAAATGTGCGTCAGTTATTGCTGCCATTTGGGCTATGAGGCCGCGCAGCGACAGCACCTCACCAAGGCCAACGGCGTGCAGCCAGATCAGGGTGCCATCTGGGCGAGCCTCTGAAGGCTGTCCGAGCTTTTCAGTCCAGCGTGTGGGATGTTCTTTGCCGCGTGCTATGCGTTTTTTGAGATGCCGTTTTGCCAGAAATGGAACGACGTGCGTTGCAGCAAGGTAGGCCCGCAATGTCAGTGGTTGCTTAGCCACCGTCGTGGAACCGTTTTTGCATGTCGCTGGACCAGAATTCCTCAGATTGCAGGATTTTTGTGAACCGGGATGCCGCCGCGCCAGCCCCAAAACCTTCGTCGCGTGGCTGCCGCTGGCCCCAAATCTCACGCAAGAACGTTTCGATTTTGCCAGCGTCGCCTGCATCTGCAAAATGTACGGAAGCCGCTTTTGCGCGGTCCGTTTGACGGGTGCCGATATCGAGAGAGGGGAGTCCAAGAAACGGTGCCTCTCGCACGCCAGCGGATGAGTTGCCGATCATGCAGGCGGCGTGTTTCATTAGCTCTGAAAAATGGGCGAACCGCATAGAGGGTAGCACCCGGAACCGGTCAGTGGGTAGGGCGTCGATGGCGTCAAAAACGCCCGCGCTACCGGGATCGTTGTTGGGGGCAATCACGACGAAATTGCGCCCAGATGTTGCGAGTGCGCCGAACAAATCGCGCGCCTGCTGGGCCATTGTGTTGGCCTCTGATGTGACCGGGTGGAAAACACAGATGCCAAGGTCTGCAAAGGGGATGGCATAACGGGTTTTGACCTCTTCCAGAGATACCCCTGATGGGCCAGCATGAAAGTCGAGTTCGGGTGAGCCGATGACGTGAATTGCACTGGCGTCTTCGCCCAAGGCCTTTACGCGCCGTGCTGCATCGTCTGAGCTGACAAAGTGGTGACTGGAAAGTTTTGAGTTACAATGGCGATATATTTCATCAATGGTTCCAGACACTTCACCGCCTTCAATGTGCGCAGAGCGGATGTAGTTTGTGGCGCAGACAAGCGCGCAAGCAAGTGCTTCTACTCTATCGCCGTGGATGATCACGAGGTCTGGTTTTGCTTCGCGCACGAAGTCTGAAAAGCCAATGACGGTTTTAGCAAGGATAATGTCTTGCGGGTCGCCTTCCCGTTGGTTGAGGTATTCGTGCACGGTGACGCCGGGCAGGCGCTGGACCTCAATTTTCGT
>JAPKCP010000437.1 GCA_028822885.1 Yoonia sp.
ACGAGGCGATACTTTAACTGACCCGGACCGCTGCCGATACGGGTCTTGAGTGCCTGGTGGATCGCCTCGACCTTGGCAGGTACGCCAAGATAGCACTGGCTGTCGCCCTTGGTGCCAACCACGCCCACTGATGGCTCATGGATAAGTGCCGGATCGGTCCCAATTTCAATGGCGAGGCCAATGGTCTGGGTCGAGCGGCCGGGGTGATTGTCAATCAGAACAGCGTTTGGGTTGGTCAAGACGGTCTCTTTTCGATTGCTGGTCGGGGCATGGGATGAAAATACAAGAATCTTAGCTAGTTAAAGCACGAAAACGGTGAAAGTAAAGATTGCCAGATAACGTTCCCGTGTTGTGCGATGGCAGGCGAAAAGCCAAACTGTCGTAAAGGCGTTGATCGCCTAGATAGTGCGCCTCAACTGGTCACTGATCGCCCCGCAAAAAAATTGCTGATGGTCGGTCGCTGGAGCTGGATCAAAAAGCATCCAACCTTTGCGCTTTACGTAGAATAAGTGATATTTGGAACAATGCTGTTCCCTCCGGGAGGGGATGTGCCACTCAGGCCGGAGGCATGGATTTTCTGTCATGGCATGTTATATCCGTTGTAATGATTTTGCGTCAACAATTACTCTAGGAAGCCGATGTCTCGAGTTCATTCCTACACGGTCCGGGCAGGTTCGTATCCCGCGCATGGTCCTTCAGACCAGTTTGCCGATAGGCGCAATAATCGGACGTTCGCCAGATGACGAAACAGAAAAACGTATTGTCTGGGCGGCGCGCTGTGCTTGCCACCATGCACCGCAAAGAAAAAGCAATCGCGCCGGTGTTCCTCGCCACTTTGAATTTGATCGTCGTGCCTGCGAAGGGTGTCGACACGGATGCGCTTGGAACATTTTCCGGTGAAGTTCCACGGCATGGTACGATGCTCGAAACGGCTATCGCCAAGGCGCGCCTCGGAATGGAACAAGCGCAGCTGCCCTTTGGCATGGCAAGCGAGGGAAGCTTCGGGCCGCACCCACTTTTCCCGATCATACCGGCAGGCTTTGAACTGCTGGTATTCGTAGATAATGAGCGGGGCACGACGGTCCACGAAAGCCTTGTGATCGACGAGACTAACTTTGCGCATTTGCTGACGGCACCGAATGAACCGATATCGAAATTCCTGACGCAGGTGGGGTTTCCGTCGCATGGCTTGATCGTGCGCCCAAACGTCGGCAATCCCGAGGCAGCACTTGTCAAAGGAATAGTCGACCTACCTACCCTCCAGTCTGCAATTTTAGCCGCAGCGGCACTTTCTGACGATGGCTGCGCGCGCGTTGATACCGATATGCGGGCACATCTGAACCCAACCCGCATGAAATCTCTGGCTGGCCTAGCGACCCGACTTTCAGATCGTTTGTCGAGCGGTTGTCCGTCCTGCGCAGCCCCAGGGTGGGGGCGCGTTAACGTGATCCGAGGTTTGCCGTGCGAGATGTGCAATATGGCGACCGAATGGGTCATGTTCGAGGTTTTTGGTTGTGCGGCATGCAAGCACCAGGAGGAACGAACCCGTGCCGACGGCCTCACACAAATAGGTCCTGCTAATTGTCCTGCCTGTAATCCCTAGACAGCCAACAATGAGCCTGATGTGAAGGCGTTTTTTTCAGCCTTTGAGAGTCCAAGGTAGAAGCTGTGCTGGCCGTC
>JAPKCP010000161.1 GCA_028822885.1 Yoonia sp.
CCTAAGCAGCACATGCGGTCTGTGAAGTATGTCACAGAAATACTCACAATGGCTCTCTCACCGTCGCAGGCAATCCTTAGATGCTTTGCAAAGTCTAAGCGGTCAGGTGAAAACGCGGTGCAAGCCCTTGCGTTCACAGCGCTGGTGGTGGGCATCCAGCCGGGCCAAGCCATCCATCGTGGAGGCTCGGTATTGGCATTGTCAGATAAGAATATTTTGCCATGGTTGAGCTGCGGATTTGGACTGGTTTTTTGACGTTACTGCTTGGCGTTTTCCCAAGCAACGCTGTGAACTTTGCCTAATCCAAAATTAGATAGGGAGAGGCAAGGCGCACATTAGTGTTCAATCTGACAATGCCCTACGACCAGTTACTCTGGGCGGTTTTGTTGCAACGCAGACAATTTTGGCTAATATAAAGCATCATGTCATTCTGGAGCTGCGATAATGTCGGCCAAAGAGCGTAATTTGAAGAACCTTAGTATTGATCGCAACGGTAACAGCGCTGTTGTTGAGAAGGCATTTGATTTTGTCGCGCTTATGAAGCCTCGGGTCATGTCACTATCGGTGTTCACGTCGTTCGTCGGAATGATGATCGCACCTGTTACATTGGCACCTTTCACAGCCTTGATAGCGATGGTTGCGATCGCTCTTGGTGCCGGTGGTGCCGGGGCATTGAATATGTGGTATGATGCGGAAATTGACGCTGTTATGTCACGCACTTCGAGCAGACCTGTGCCAGCGGGTCGGTTGTCGTCAGGTCAGGCACTTGGTTTTGGTATTTTGGTGTCTGTTTTCTCGGTGGCGACACTTGCTGTCGCGACGAACATGATTGCGGCTGCGCTTTTGGCATTCACAATATTCTTTTACGCGGTTGTCTACACGATGTGGCTAAAACATTCGACACCGCAAAACATCGTAATCGGTGGCGCTGCCGGGGCAATACCGCCGATGATCGGCTGGGCTGCAGCGACAGGGACGATAGGCATTGAAAGCTCGGTACTATTTCTGATCATATTTTTGTGGACGCCGCCACATTTCTGGGCTTTGGCGCTGTTTAAGTCCGGCGACTATGAAAACGCGCGTATTCCTATGATGCCAATTGTGGCCGGTTTTGCCTCGACGCGAAAACAGATGTTTGTATATGCATTATTGCTGGCGCCTGTGGGTGTGCTCCCTTGGGTGATCGGTCCGGCCAGTGTCTATTATGGATTTTGCGCTGCGGTATTAGGTGTCTGGTTTGTCTGGCGCGCTTACCGGGTATTGGCGACTGTACCGGATGATCGGTCAATGGCATCCGAAAAAAAGCTGTTCGCGTTTTCCATACTGTATTTGTTTTTGGTTTTTGGTGCGCTGCTGTGCGACAGCGTGATCTTCAGGGCGATTGCAATGATCTCTGCGTGATCATTTGGTCGTTTGCGATCAAGTTTAAGCGGCGCAAGATTTGTTCTTCAATGTGTTCTAAATCCGCTTTGCACGTTGGTATTTCCGATAGGAAACCACTCGACTATCAAAACTGGCGACAAATTGTCTGTTCTGGAGTATGCTGCCTGTAGACTAGCGTGGCCAGTCATTCCCGTAAAAGGCGCATTGCCTGGCGACCCTACCAAATTTGATCCGGGAGGAATGTTGATGGCTGAATTTCATGTCTTTACGGCGGGGGACTCGCCGGTTGATCCGGTCGAAATCCGTCAGATACACATTTCGGACGTTTTTGATGCGCTCAGACAAGGCTTCAGGGATTTCATGAAAAAGCCGTCGCATTACATTTTTACTGTGATTATCTATCCAATCATTGGTGTCATGCTGTTTTCTTGGGCCTCTGGAGGGAACACCTTTCAACTCTTATTTCCGATGATGGCTGGCTTTGCGTTACTTGGACCCGTTGCGGCTCTTGGATTGTACGAAATCAGTCGTCGGCTGGAGATGGACGCCGACGCCTCATGGGTGCACGCTTTTGATGTCAGAAAATCCCCAGCGATACCCGCGATTATCGCCGTTGGATTAATGCTGGTTGGGTTTTTTATTGCGTGGCTGGGCTCGGCTCAGGCCCTGTATTCTTGGCTCTATGGAACGGAGGATCTAGGATCACTGACCGCATTTGTCAGTGATGTGATAAGCACGCAACGGGGCTGGATAATGATAATATTAGGGAATGGCATTGGGTTCATTTTCGCCCTCCTTGTGCTGTGCACTACTGTCATTGCGTTTCCATTGCTGCTGGACCGTGACGTTGGCGCAATTACTGCGGTCAGCGCATCGATAAGAGCCGTCCAAGTCAATACAGTACCGATGTTTGCTTGGGGCATAATAGTTGCTGGGAGCCTGTTTCTGGGCGCGTTGCCGGGACTGGCTGGATTGTTGATTGTACTTCCAGTTTTGGGCCACGCCACATGGCATATCTATCGCAAAGTAGTGGTTGGTTCTCGACCAGTGGCCACCTGACCTTCTTAAAGATGTTTTTTCAAGCTTGCGAAGCGTCAGGTGAAAATTCCGTGCGCGGTTTCTATGGCTCTGCACCAAAAAACTCAGTTCGTGTCAGCACAGTGTAGTCCGATTCAAACATCATGATCCCAACAAATACCAAGACAACGATCGGTGGTAAAATGACTGCGTAAGACAACGCCAGCCGTTCCCACTTGAGATGCATGAAAAAGATAATGATTAAGCTGGCTTTCACCATCATGAAGACCAGGATCAGTGTCCAACGTAGATACCCTTCGAACCCAATGTAGTCGACCGTGTAAGAGCCCGCACTGAGGACGAACAACCACCCCCAGACGACAAAATAGGTTTTGAGCGGATGCTGTTGATGCCCATCGTGCACGACAGCGCTAACTTGTGCGCCGTGGCCTGAGTTGTTTTGGATTGCCTTTGACATGTCTGACCCTCACCAAAGATAGAAAAATGCAAATATGAATACCCACACGAGATCGACAAAGTGCCAATACAGCCCCATGATTTCGACGCATTCATAGTCACCCTTGCGGCTCGTAAAATAGCCGCGCTGCCCAGTATCATAGTCGCCCCGCCAGACTTTGATGGCGTTGACTATCAAGAATATTACCCCGATCAACACATGGGTTCCGTGAAACCCGGTGATCATGAAAAAGATCGCACCAAACTGCGGTGCACCCATAGGATTGCCCCAGGGGCGCACACCCTCGAGAATTAGCTTGGTCCACTCAAAGACCTGCATGCCAACAAAAGCCGCGCCCAAAAAAGCAGTGACAAGCAACATGATCGCTGTCTTTTTCCGATCTTTCCGATAGCCGTAGTTTACTGCCATTACCATTGTACCGCTGCTTGAAATCAGAACAAACGTCATGATGGCGATCAGTAGCAATGGAAAGTTTGTACCCCCGATATGCAGCGAAAACACTTCGCTGGCGTTGGGCCAAGCCACCTTGGTTGAACTGCGAACGGTCATGTAGGAAAGTAGAAAACAGCTGAAAATGAATGTGTCGCTTAGTAGAAAAACCCACATCATGGCCTTGCGCCAAGACACATTCTTGAACGCACGCTGATCAGATGACCAGTCAGCCGTGACACCTTTCCAGCCCTTTTGTCGAGCTTGCGGTTCCAATGTTCCGGTTGGTGAAATCTCAGTCATAACAACAGGTCCCTTTGGTTCTTCCTAGTGATGCGCCGATATAAATGGGTCGCGTGCCCAGCCAAGCATGACGATAAGCAACGCAAACCAGACAAATAGTAAAAAATGCCAATAAATCGCACATAGTTCGACGCGTAACGGCAACCTCTTGACGGGGGCTTCACCCCAAGCTGCAGCGGTCGTTCGTCCCAACGCCACCAGACCTCCAAGAATGTGCAACCCATGTAGCCCTGTGAGGATATAAAAGAAGCTGTTGGCCGGGTTGCCCGTAAAAACAGATCCGCTGCTGGTAAGTTGATTCCAAGCCAACAATTGGCCCAGTAAAAATCCCACAGTAACGATGCAAGCGACACCAAGCCACATCCTGAGTCTCGCAGTGTCGTATTTGCGGGCACACCCTAATGCACAGTGCAGAGAAACGCTGCCCAGTATCAAAAGGCCTGTCGTAAACCAAAGAATGCGTGGCAGAGGCATCGTGCGCCAGTCCGCAATCTCCTGCCGCATTAAGTAGCCGCATGTTAAAAGCGCAAAAAACATCCCAACGACGGTAAGAAAAACTAGCAGTCCGATTTTGGCTTTGGGCAGGCCTATACCGTCAGTGCCTGCCACAATCGAGTCCGGCCCACTTTCTAACCAAGGTTTTGACGTCAGCCGTTGATGTGAGAGCCACCACCCAGAAATGCCAACGACAAAAAACAGGAAGATAAGAACTGTTGTCATGAACTGCCCTCTGGCACGAGGACTGGGCCAGGGTCGTTCTGGGCAATAAAATCTTCAGGTGCACCGGGCACGCTGTAGTCATAAGGCCAGCGATAAACGACCGGCAACTCGTCGCCAAAATTGCCGTGCTTCGGTGGCGTATCCGGGGTTTGCCATTCAAGTGTCGTGGCGCGCCAAGGATTGCCGCCCGCTTTTTTTCCGTTGCGAAGGCTCCAGAACAGGTTGAATAAAAATACAATCTGCGCAAATCCGACAACAAATGCAGCAAGGCTGATAAAGCTATTCAGTGTCGCAACAGAGTCCGGAATAAAGGCTGAATCTCCCAACTCTGGATAGCGCCGCGGTACACCGACCAAGCCCACATAGTGCATCGGGAAGAAGATCAGGTAGGCACCCACAAAAGTAACCCAGAAATGAAACTTGCCCATCCCGTCGTTCAACATGCGCCCGGTGATTTTTGGGTACCAATGGTAGATTGCGCCCAAAATGACCATAATCGGGGCCACTCCCATGACCATGTGGAAATGAGCCACCACGAACATCGTGTCGGATAACGGCACATCAACGACCACGTTGCCAAGGAACAGACCCGTAAGCCCGCCATTCACGAACGTCACAATGAAGCCTAACGAAAAAAGCATCGGGACATTTAGATGAATGTCGGCTTTCCACAGCGTCAATGTCCAGTTGTACACCTTGATCGCCGTCGGCACTGCAATGATCAGCGTCGTGGTGGCAAAGAAAAACCCGAAATATGGGTGCATGCCACTGACGTACATGTGGTGGGCCCAGACAATGAAACTAAGCGCCCCAATCACGACGATTGCCCAGACCATCATCCGGTAGCCAAAAATGTTCTTGCGCGCATGAGTGGACAGCAGGTCAGAAACGATACCAAAGGCGGGCAGGGCAACGATATAAACTTCAGGGTGACCAAAGAACCAGAAAAGGTGCTGAAACATGATTGGGCTGCCGCCGCCGTAACTCAGCTGTTCGCCAAACTCTACCAGAGATGGCATGAAGAAACTTGTCCCGAGCACTCTGTCAAACAGCATCATCACCGTCGCAACAAGCAACGCCGGAAAAGCCAAGAGCGCCAGAACCGTAGCGGTGAAAATGCCCCAAATAGTTAGTGGCAGCCGCATCATCGTCATGCCTCGTGCCCTAGCCTGCAGGACAGTCACCACATAGTTTAGTCCTCCCATAGTGAAGCCAATTATGAATAGAATAAGCGAGACCAGCATGAGAATGATGCCCGCGCCTTGACCTCCGGGCGTCCCCGAAAGGATGGCCTGTGGTGGGTAAAGCGTCCAACCCGCCCCGGTCGGGCCTCCGGGCGCAAAAAAACTGGCGACAAGCACCAGCACTGCCAAAAAGTAAATCCAGAAACTTAGCATGTTCACATAAGGGAAAACCATATCTCGGGCCCCCACCATAAGTGGAATAAGATAGTTCCCAAACGCGCCCAGAAACAATGCTGTAAGCAAATAAACCACCATGATCATGCCGTGCATGGTGACAAACTGGTAATAAGACTCCGGCGTTATAAAATCGAATAAATCTGGAAACCCCAGCTGCAATCGCATCAACCACGACAGGACTAGCGCCACCATTCCGATTGCAATCGCGACACTTGCATACTGGATCGCAATCACTTTTGCGTCCTGCGAAAATATATATTTCGTCCAATAGCTTTTAGGGTGATACAGATCTTCCTCAGGGACTTCGGATGGTGGAATGCCACCAACATTAGGATCTTGTATATCAGCCATTTCTATTTTCCGTTTTTGGTAGGAGTTTTACCCCTAGGTCCAGCACAATAATTTCTTAATTCACCTGCATATTCACCATTACGACTAGGGATTAGGACTGCCAGCCAGTTCAACCTGAGAGGGCACCGTTAGCTGTGCAAACGTCAGTTGGTCTTGCAGCCATATTTTGTAGTCTTCGTCTGAATCAATAAAAACCGCGCCCCGCATGAAGGCATGGAATGTGCCACAAAGTTCTGCGCAAAGCACTTCAAATTCACCGGTCCGGATGGGCTCGAACCAAAAGTACGTGACCATGCCCGGCACCATGTCCATTTTCGCGCGAAACTCGGGGACATAATAATCGTGTAAAACGTCCACCGACCGCAACAGCATTTTGACGGGGACACCAATGGGAAGATGCAGTTCTTCACCGTCAATCACCACATCGTCCTGACCGCTCGGGTCGTCTGGATCTATTCCCAGCGGATTCTCCCAGCTGATCAATCGGTTGTCGACCAAACCCAATTTTCCGTCTTCACCCGGTAAACGGTAACTCCAATACCACTGTTGGGCGACAACTTCGACTTCGCTTGCTCCTTTAGGAACGGTAACAAACTGCGCCCAAACCACTAGGCCCGGCGTCAGCAACGCTACCACACCAATGCTGGTGACAATTGTCAGCCACACCTCAAGCTTATTATTTTCCGGTTCATATGCCGCAACCCGCCCTTCTTTGTGGCGAAACTTGAAAACGCAATATGCCATGAACAAAATTACAGCCGCAAAGACCGCGCCCGTAATCCAGAATGTGATATTCAACATTGTGTCGATAGATCCCCAGTTTGAGGCTATCGGTGTCGACCACCACGGACTGAAAACGTGAAATAGAATTGAACCTAAAACGATAAGAACAAGGACAATAGCAATAGCCATACAGTCAGACCCTCCGTGTTTCGGAACATTCCAACGTTCCGCAAGTACAGAAAATATTTTCAAATGATTTATCCACTCTTACAGGATCATCGCCAAAAAATCTAGTGGTGGCCAAAATTGACTGGGCAAGTACCGGCTGCGAACGCAGAATACCGTCATCAAAGTTAAGCCGCTGCCGTCTGCGGCAGAAGCACTGGTGTCGGCAACTTTAGCATCGATATTTTGACATCGGTTGGTGCCGGTTTTGCCCCGCAATCAGTCTTGGCACATTAACTGGACGATCTTGGTGAAGGCGGGATATTGCGATTGGATGCACAAGATTTCCTATACCTGCCATTGATTTCCGCCAGTGATCACCCTGTTCTCCATCTGGCTCTCCACTGACCTTCGGGATGTGGAATAAATGCTGGCGGAACGTCTGTTTTGTTCCGGATCGTCGACAACGAGGCGTTCACCTGACGCGCTCCCATTGGCCTTGTTGCATGGGTTGAAGTTTGAGGTGAGTTAGTCCTTGCCGACGCTTTTGCTCAAGCGACCTGCTCGAATTTGGGACGTCCGAGTTCTGTCATTTTGTTGAGAATGTGAGTACCTATCCTGACGTCTGTTTTCTGGTTGAGTAGGAGGATCCCGCATTACCCAAGTAACTTGACGATTT
>JAPKCP010000162.1 GCA_028822885.1 Yoonia sp.
AACACGCTCCTAATTTGTAAACTTATTAACACCACACGTTGTGATCTTGCCCGAAATTTACACAAATGACTCTGTTACGACCTCGGTGAACTTGGCTTTTGGCGAATTCTGCTCATGATGCCCTCAACTAACAACTTTGGGGGGAGGAACCAATATGTCAGATCTTTATCCACCGTCCGCCGCTGCTGCGGCTGGGGCCCACGCCGACAAGGCAACTTATGAAAAGATGTACGCTGAATCGATAGCCGATCCTGCTGCGTTCTGGGGGGAACACGGCAAACGCATTGATTGGATTAAACCTTATACTCAGGTGAAAAATACTCGGTTTGATTTTGGCGATATTGACATCAAATGGTATGAAGACGGCACTTTGAATGTTGCCGCAAATTGCATTGACCGCCACCTTGCGGAGCGCGGCGATCAGACTGCGATCATTTGGGAGCCAGACAGCCCAACCGACAAATCAGAGCATATCACCTACAAGGATTTGCACGGCCACGTTTGTAAATTTGCGAACGTTTTAAAAGAAATGGGCGTCGGCAAAGGGGACCGCGTTGTCATCTATATGCCAATGATCCCACAGGCCGCTTATGCGATGCTGGCTTGTGCTCGAATTGGCGCAATCCATTCGATTGTGTTTGCTGGTTTTTCAGCAGATGCGCTTGCCGCCCGCGTGAATGGGTCTGAGGCAAAGGTTGTGATTACCGCAGACGAGGCCCCACGTGGTGGTCGCAATACCCCGCTTAAAGTTAATGCAGACAAAGCGTTTGAGAAGATCACCGTCCCATCCCAGATGCTTGTTGTTCAGCGCACCGGTGGTGACGTGACCATGGTTGAGGGTCGGGATGTTTGGCTGCACGAGGCAGAGGCCAAAGTTAGCGCTGATTGCCCGCCGACGGAAATGAACGCCGAAGATCCGCTGTTCATTCTTTACACGTCTGGGTCTACTGGAATGCCGAAAGGTGTGGTTCATTCGACAGGCGGATATATCGTTTACGCTGCAATGACCCATCAATACACGTTCGACTATCATCAGGGTGATGTGTTTTGGTGTACTGCGGATGTTGGTTGGGTCACGGGGCACAGCTACATCGTCTACGGCCCACTTGCGAATGGCGCGACCACGTTGATGTTTGAAGGTGTGCCGACTTACCCAGACGCTGGTCGTTTTTGGCAGGTCTGCGAAGAACACAAAGTTAATCAATTCTACACCGCCCCAACGGCGATCCGTGCCTTGATGGCGCAGGGTGATTCATGGGTGACGAAGTATGACCTGTCGTCCCTTAAGTTGCTGGGTACCGTGGGTGAGCCGATCAATCCTGAAGCGTGGAATTGGTATCATAATATTGTTGGCAAGGGGAATGTCCCCATCGTTGACACATGGTGGCAAACTGAAACAGGTGGCCATTTATTGACGCCACTACCGGGTGCAACTGCGACAAAACCGGGGTCTGCGACGCTGCCGTTCTTCGGTATTGAGCCGGTAGTTCTTGAACCGACGACAGGTGAAGAACTTACAGACACGGCCTGTGAAGGTGTGTTGTGCATCAAAAATAGCTGGCCGGGTCAGATGCGATCTGTTTGGGGCGATCATGATCGGTTCATGAAAACCTACTTTTCCGATTACAAAGGCTACTACTTTACGGGTGACGGCTGTCGTCGTGATGAGGACGGCTATTACTGGATCACAGGCCGCGTTGATGACGTCATCAACGTGTCTGGCCACCGGATGGGTACGGCTGAGGTCGAAAGCGCACTTGTCGCACACCCAAAGGTCGCAGAAGCGGCGGTTGTTGGCTTTCCGCATGATATCAAAGGGCAGGGCATCTATGCTTATGTCAGCCTGATGGGCGGTGAAGAGCCAACAGAGGCGCTGGGCAAAGAGCTTAAAGCGTGGGTCCGCACTGAAATTGGCCCGATTGCAAAGCCTGACCTGATCCAGTGGGCACCCGGCCTGCCAAAGACGCGCTCTGGCAAGATCATGCGTCGTATTTTGCGCAAGATCGCCGAAAACGATCATGGCGCACTTGGTGACATATCGACGCTTGCGGATCCAAGCGTTGTGGATGATTTAATCAAGAACCGGATGAGCCAAAGCTGACCTCACTTTGCTTTTCTGGCGATTGATATTGGCCTGCGCTAAGGTTTAACCTAGCGCGGGTTTTTTATCTTTAGGGACAGACAATGGCATTTGCGGCGGACTGGATGGAATGGGTGGACTTTGAGGCGCCACACCGGGTGCGTGACCTTATTTCGCAACGACATCTGATCTCTCAGCATCAGGGCATCTATGTCTTCAGCCTAGATAAAGGGCCCTTACGAAAAGGTCGGGTGCTTTACGTTGGTGAGACGCGTCGAAAGGATGGATTTCGGGGGCGTTTTGGCGACTATCTTAAACCTGATCCAACAAAACCGGGAACCACACATCTTGGTGCGCTGTTCTTGCAGGATCACCGGCTGACCAATCCAGATGACTTCGTCTACGTGCGCTGGGCGCCTTTAGTAACCGATTACAAAACGCTTCGGCAATTGGAAGCCGCAATCATGCAATATTATCAGGCATGGTTTAACACCCGCGATATGGGCGCGGATACGCCGTTTGATCATATCATATGATTTTATATTTGCGCAAAATTACCCAATCCTCTGGCGCTTCATTACTTAACGGCAGGCACTTCCCGACTTGACCTGACGTCCTGACAATATGTCAAAATGTCCCTTGCTCTTTTGTGCGCTGTCCCAAAGTATGCGTTATCACGGTTGTGCAAAAAAGTACGACGACTGAAACGATTGACTGGACAACGGTCAAACAGACAGGGAGATTTCACTATGACACTGACATCAACACTTAAGGCCACCACGGCTGCTGTGCTTCTACTTACAGGAAATATCGCCTTTGCCGATGGCCATGCGACACATCCAGAAACGGGTGAAGTACTGGCGACAGAACAGACATTTACCTACCGGGTTGGCGATGAAAGCCCGTCCTATGATCCTGGTCTCACAGAAGACGTTGACGGCTCTGCTGTTGTGCGTGACCTGTTTGAGGGCCTGATGAACCAAGACGCTGAGGGCAACCTGATCCCGGGTGTTGCAACCGGCTTTGAAGTGTCCAACGAGGGCAAGACCTACACATTCACCCTGCGCGACAACGCGAAATGGTCAAATGGTGATACTGTCACCGCTGGTGATTTTGTCTATGCATGGCAGCGTGCTGCGTCCCCAGAACTCGCATCCCCGTATTCTTGGTACATTGAGCTGATGTCGATTGAGAACGGCGCTGCGGTCATCTCGGGTGATAAGCCGGTTACTGACCTTGGGGTATCCGCACCGGATGACACAACGCTGGTTGTGCAGCTGTCCCAGCCACTGCCGTACTTCGCACAGATGGTTGTTCACGCGACAACATTCCCAGTGCACAAAGCAACAGTTGAGGCACATGGGTCTGATTGGACCTCCCCAGAAAATATCGTTTCCAACGGCGCTTATGTATTGTCGGAATTCGTTCCACAAGAAAAGCTCGTTCGCATCCGCAACGAGATGTATTGGGATAACGAAAATACGATCATCGACACTGTGACTAAGCTCGTCATCACGGATGAAAACATCGCGCTTACTCGCTACCTTGCGGGTGAGTTGGACCAGACAGATGTGCCAGCTGGTCAGTTTCCACGTCTCGCCGCAGAGCGTCCAGACGAGGCGGTTTCTGTTCCGTCCGCATGTTCTTACTATTACACCATCAACATGACAGACACTGGCAGCCCGGCATTGCTGAACGTTGACGTCCGTCAAGCGTTGTCATTGGCAATTGACCGTGACGTGATCGTTGAAAGCGTGCTGGCTGGCGGTCAAAAGCCTGCCTACACTTTCACACACTGGGCAACGGCTGGCTTTGAAACACCAGATACGCCAATCGCTGGCATGACGCAGGACGAGCGGAACGCAAAAGCAGTTGAGTTGCTTGCTGCTGCTGGATACGGCGCTGATAACCCAGTCGAAATCAGCCTCATCTACAACACCTCCGAAAGCCACAAGTCTGTCGCAATTGCTGTCTCACAGATGTGGAAGCAGACATTGGGTGTGGAAACAGAACTGGCCAACCAAGAATGGCAGACGTTCCTTGAAACACGCGGCAACCAAGATTACGAAATGGCCCGCGCTGGTTGGTGTGCTGACTATAACGAGGCGTCAACGTTCCTTGATCTGATGCAATCGTCGTCTGGCTACAATGACGCGAAATACGCAAATGATCGCGTCGATGAGCTGATGGCTGAGGCGAAAACATCTGCAAACCCACAGGCGGCCTACACCGAAGTGGAACAGATCATTGCAGCCGATTTACCGATCATCCCGATCTACCACTACGCGGAAGTGAACATGCAGGACACTGCTGTTGGTGGCTGGCCGTTCACAAACTTCCAGCAGAACTGGTACTCTAAAGATCTGTACAAGATCGCTCAATAAGGGACCCATGGTCGCTTTCACGCCTCCGGATTTGATCTGGGGGCGTGATCTGTTTTTACGCAATTTACCAATGCGGACACCCAAAACATGCTGAGCTTTATCGCCCGACGCCTTGCCGTCGCTGTGCCGACTTTGTTGATCCTCGTGATCCTGTCGTTCGTGCTGATGTACGCGGCGCCCGGTGGCCCGTTCAATTCGGAACGCCCCTTACCGCCCGAAGTTTTGGCCAATATCGAAGCCAAATACGGCCTTGATCAGCCGTTCTGGAAGCAGATCGTCACCTATGTCGTAGGTGTGGTGACGCAGTTCGATTTTGGTCCTTCGTTTCAGTACAAAGACCGCACCGTGAACGACATCATCGCGCAAGGTTTTCCAGTGACGCTGACATACGGAGGTTTGTCCTTTGTGGTTGCGGCAGTGGTTGGCATTTCGCTAGGTGCAGCGGCGGCGCTCAAGCAAAACACATGGCTTGATTACCTCGCTGTTGGTTTCACTATCGGGGCGCAGGTTTTACCGAACTTTGTGATGGCCCCGATCCTTGTACTGGTTTTTACGCTGTGGCTTGGTTGGTTGCCCGGTGGCGGCTGGAACGGGGGGCAGTGGGAAAATCTGGTGATGCCAGTGATCGCTTTGTCCACATCCTACATGGCGTCGATTGCGCGGATCACACGGTCCTCAATGCTTGAGGTGTTGAACACCAATTTTATCCGCACAGCCCAAGCCAAGGGTCTGTCACCCACACGTGTTATTTTCCGCCACGCATTGAAGCCTGCTTTGCTACCTGTGCTGTCCTACCTCGGACCCACTTTCGTGTTCATGATCACAGGATCAGTTGTCATCGACATCTTTTTCTCAACGGGTGGTATTGGCCGTTTCTTCGTCGATTCTGCGTTTAATCGCGACTATTCCGTCATCATGGGGATCACCATTTTGGTTGGTGCGATCACGATCCTGTTCAACCTTCTGGTCGACGTGCTGTACGCATGGATCGATCCGAAAATCCGGTACTAGAGGGGCCACGCAATGTTACCTAATGCAGCAAGCGTCGAATCCGTAGGCGAGGCGATGCACCTCGCCGAAGTCCAAGGCCGTTCGCTTTGGGCGGACGCCCGCACTCGCTTTTTTCGGAACAAAGCTGCAGTCTTTGGCTTGATTTTGTTGGTCTTTATCGCGGTTTTTGCGCTCTTTGGTGGGCTTTTTACCAAATATGAACGCGACGTTGTGGACTTCACGCTTATGGGCGCAAATGCCTACAAAGGCGTGCCGTCCTTTGAGACTGGCCACTATTTTGGCACAGATGCATCTGGTCGCGACCTATATGCCCGCATCGTACAAGGCACGGCGATTTCGATCATGGTTGGGCTTGTCGGGGCAGCGGTCGCGGTGTTTGTGGGCACGCTTTATGGGGCCACTGCTGGTTACTTTGGTGGACGCGTTGATGGGATCATGATGCGTATCGTGGATGTGTTGATGTCGATCCCATTTATGTTTGTGTTGATTTTGATGCTGGTGATTTTTGGACGGTCTATGTTCATGCTGTTTCTTGGAATTGGCATGATTTCATGGCTCGACATGGCACGGATTGCGCGGGGGCAGACGCTGACGATCAAGAACAAAGAATTCGTGGAGGTGGCCCATGCGATTGGTGTTCATCCGATGCGGATTATCTTGCGCCATATTGTTCCAAACCTACTTGGTATCGTGGCGGTGTATGCAACGCTTTTAGTGCCCCAGCTGATCATCTTTGAGAGCTTCATCAGCTTCCTTGGACTTGGTGTGCAGGAACCAAACACGTCCCTTGGCGCGTTATTGTCTGAGGGTGCGTCGAATATGTTCAATGGCACAATCTGGCAGTTGCAATTTCCACTAATCGCCTTTGTGCTGACGATTTTTGCTTTCTTCTTCGTGGGTGATGGCCTGCGTGATGCACTCGACCCAAAGGACCGCTAAGATATGGCACTTCTGGAAATCGAAGACCTGAACGTGACGTTTAAGACCGCCGATGGTGACGTGAATGCCGTCAATGGGGTTAGCTTTCAGATCGACGCAGGTGAAACGCTCGCGATTGTTGGGGAAAGCGGGTCGGGAAAGTCCCAGACCGCGTTTGCGACAATGGGTATTCTTGCGCAAAACGGACGGGCAACGGGCAGGGCGATGTTTGATGGGCGCGACCTGCTAACCATGAAACGGCGGGAGTTGAACAAAATCAGGTCTCAGGAAATCGCGATGATTTTTCAAGATCCGATGACCTCGCTGAACCCATATTTGCGTATTTCTGATCAAATGGCAGAGGTCCTGCAAATTCACGAAGGCAAGTCCAAGAAAGAAGCTGTTCGCGAGGCGGTGATTATGTTGGATGCTGTCAAAATCCCAGATGCGAAAAACCGGATCACAATGTATCCGCATGAATTCTCTGGTGGGATGCGGCAGCGGATTATGATTGCGATGTCTCTGTTGTGTCGGCCCAAACTGCTGATCGCTGATGAGCCGACGACAGCGTTGGACGTGACGGTGCAAGCCCAAATCATGGATCTTTTTAATGAAATTCGCGATGGCTTTGGCACGGCTGTCGTTTTGATTACCCACGACCTTGGCGTGGTTGCCGGGTTCTGCGACCGAACGCTGGTGATGTATGGTGGCCAAATCATGGAAGAGGCAGAAACCGGCGCCCTGTTCAAAAACCCAACGCATCCCTACACGAAGGGTTTGTTGCAGGCAGTTCCGCGTCTAGATCGCGACGATTCAGCGCTTCAGACAATCGCGGGCGAACCACCTGATATGTCACGCTTGCCAGCAGGTTGCCCGTTTTCGCCGCGCTGCGCGGTGGTCCTTGATCAATGCCATGATGAACGACCAGCCCTAGAGCTGACAGACCATCGCAGGCGCGCCTGCCATCTTGCTGCGTCAGAGGTCACATCATGAGCAAGCCAATCCTGTCTGTCAAAGACCTGTCTGTCACATTCGATGTCCGCCGCTCTGGCGCATGGCCGTGGACTCCGCCGCTGAAGTTGCATGCTGTGTCTGAGATGTCGTTTGATCTTATGCCGGGCCAATGCCTTGGTGTCGTTGGGGAAAGTGGGTCAGGCAAATCGACGCTTGCTCGGGCTATTGTTGGCACAGTCCCATCCTCTGGTGGGCAGATCAATTTTGAAGGGGCGGATTTGGCGGGCATGGGCACCCGCGAGCGTCGTGTTCATCG